>CALWWH010000268.1 GCA_944385195.1 uncultured Oscillospiraceae bacterium
CTGGCTCCAGGCCCTGCCTGGGGTATATCCCTTTGGGGTTGTGGATACGCACCGTCACCGGGCGGAAGGGTTGGGAAAAAGGAAAAGGCCCGGAGCGCACTGGCTCCAGGCCCTGCCTGGTGGAGCAGGATACGGGAGTCGAACCCGCCTTAACGGCTTGGGAAGCCGCTGTAATACCGATATACCAATCCTGCGTGTGTTTTCATGTTTTTCATGTGTTTCGTATTATAGCACATCTCGGCGCCGAACGCAAGGGCTTTTTGCGTATATTGCGGGCGCAAGCGGGGATACTACCAACGCGGGCAACCGCAGACATTTTTTTCGGAGGGATCTCTCATGGATCGTACCAACCAGAATAACAACAAGAATTCCAACCAGAATAAGCAGAGCAACTCCAACCGCAGCGAGGAGAACCGCAACAACCAGTCCAACCAGAACCGCAAAGAAGAAAACTGCAACGACTACCGCCGCTAAGACCGGGGGCGCAGCCATTCGGCTGCGCCCCTTGCTTTTTGGCTCAGAATACGCTGCCCAGGGAAGGGCCGGGAGCCGTTTGCGGCGTAATTTAGCACAGTTTAGCACAGTATCGTGCAAAAGTTCCAGTTCTGGCGGGAAAATGAAAGTCGATTTCGTCGTAATTGCAAATTTTGTATAAAGAACCAATTGTCCCGCAGTTTTTTATTGACATGCACCTTTTGCAGCAGTATAATAAAGCCCGTAAATTAGCCCCGGGAAAGGAAGATTCCCCCTTGAATTTCACCATATTTACGATGGTTTGTCCGGGGTTCTGAGCTTGGAGGTCTCAAAATGAGTTTGCAGAATGCTTACATGGCAGAACTGATGCAGCGCGTCATTGCGCGCAATCCGAACGAGCCTGAATTTCATCAGGCTGTGCAGGAAGTCCTCGAATCCCTGGAGCCTGTCGTTGAGCGCCGCCCGGAGCTGATCTCCAGCGGCGTTATGGAGTCCCTGGTGGAGCCGGAGCGCATTATCAAGTTCCGCGTGCCCTGGGTTGACGACAAGGGTCAGGTGCAGGTCAACCGCGGGTTCCGTATCCAGTTCAACAGCGCCATCGGCCCCTACAAGGGGGGCCTGCGGTTCCATCCCTCCGTCAACGAGGGCATCATCAAGTTCCTGGGGTTTGAGCAGACCTTCAAGAACTCTCTGACCAGCCTGCCCATCGGCGGCGGCAAGGGCGGTTCTGACTTTGACCCCAAGGGCAAGTCCGACATGGAGGTCATGCGCTTCTGCCAGAGCTTCATGACGGAGCTTTCCAAGTACATCGGCGCGGACACGGACGTCCCCGCGGGCGACATCGGCGTCGGCGGCCGGGAGATCGGCTACCTCTTTGGCCAGTATAAGCGCCTGCGCAGCGTCTATACCGGCGTCCTGACCGGCAAGGGCCTCAGCTACGGCGGCTCCCTGGTCCGCACCGAGGCCACCGGCTACGGCCTGTGCTACTTCACCGCCGAGATGATGGCCGACCATGGCGACAGCTTCCAGGGCAAGACCGTTGTGGTCTCCGGCTCCGGCAATGTGGCGATCTTTGCCAACGAAAAGGCCACCCAGCGGGGCGGCAAGGTGGTCGCCATGAGCGACTCCAACGGCTATATTCACGATCCGGCGGGCATCGACCTGGAGGCGGTCAAGGAGATCAAGCTGGTCCGGCGCGGGCGCATCAAGGAATATGTCCACAGCCACCCCGGCGCGACTTACACCGAGGGCTGCAAGGGCATCTGGACCATCCCCTGTGACATCGCGCTGCCTTGCGCGACCCAGAATGAGCTGGATGAGGCCGGCGCCAAGGCGCTCATTGCCAACGGCGTGAAGGTCGTCTGCGAGGGCGCGAATATGCCCTCTACCCCGGAGGCCATCCACGCCTTCCAGCGTGCGGGCGTCCTCTTTGGCCCGGCCAAGGCCGCCAACGCCGGCGGTGTGGCAACCTCCGCCCTGGAGATGAGCCAGAACTCTCAGCGCCTGAGCTGGACCTTTGAAGAGGTCGACGCAAAGCTCCGCGACATCATGGTCAACATCTACCACAATGCCGCCAAGGCTGCCGAAGAATACGGCATGAAGGACAATCTCGTCGCTGGTGCGAACATTGCAGGCTTCCTCAAGGTTGCCGACGCCATGTTGGCTCAGGGCGTGGTGTAAATCGAACTTTCTGATTGCTTTGAACCCAACAGCCCCCACTCGCAGGAGTGGGGGCTGTTGCAATTTTAAGAATTGTTACCCGCTGCCAGGGTATCCCGTGGCCCTGTGGGAGGCTTGGGAAGATGTCTGCCCTTACCCCTCTGCCTTGACGGCGAAATAGCCCTCGGCCTCCCGGTCGAGATAACGCATCAGCACGCAGGCCAGCTGGGCGCGGGTGGTGATGCCCTGGGGGGAGAGGTTGCCCTCTTCATCGCCGCTGAGCAGGGCGTTCTCGGCGGCCCAGGCCATGGATTGGCTTGCCCAGGAGGAGATTTTGTCATGGTCGGGATAGGACGCGCCGTATTCGGCCCAGAAATCATCGGCCTGGAGGCTGACGTCTGCGCCCCGCCAGGCGGTGTACCGCTGGAAGATGGCCGCCAGCTGTTCTCGGGTCAAACTGCTCTGGGCAAGGAACCGTCCGCCATCTCCCTGGATGATGCCGCTCTCATAGGCCCAGGCGGCGGCAGAGGCATACTCAGCGCCGGCACTCACGTCGGGGAAGGGGCACTGCCCGGCCTCAGGGCTGCCCGCCGCGCGGTAGAGCGCAGTCACCAACAGGGCACGGGTGGCGGGGGCATCGGGGTCAAACCGCGTTCCCTCGACGGTGAAGAGCCCTTGGCGGACCGCGCGGCCGATGTCGTGGCGGGCCCAGTGCGCTGCGGTGTCCTCATAGCGCAGCGGCTCCACAGGCGCGCTGTAGCTGATCGTGTCGATGATGGCCCTGGCCTGCGCGGTGAAAGCCTCGCCGGGGGCGCTGGTGCTGAAAATGTAAGTATAGGTCCGGCCGTTTTCCACGGTCAGATAGCAAAGAACCTGGCCGGAGGCGGAGACTTCTGCGTCCTCCACGACGGTGCTGCTCTGCACGGTCGTGCCAAAGCACAGGTACTTCCCGTTTTTGCAGCTGTAGGTGTCAAAGCAGTCCTCGCCCAGCAGGGCCATGAGCAGGGCCATCTCCTCGCCCTCGGCGCCGGCGGCGATCAGCTCCGCGGCAATGCCCATGAGCGTATTGTAGGAGGCAGCCAGATCCGTCAGCTCCTGGTCGCTCATGGCCTGAAAGGACGCAGGCATCGCCAGATTGCCGAGGCCAAACAGCTCCAGGACGGCGGCGGTCTGCTCGTCTATGCCGCTGGCCGCGCCGGTGATTGCGTTGTCATCCATGGGTTCTATGGTCGCCTGGACGCTCCAATTGCCCGCGGCGTCATAGGCCATGAAGAGGGCGTTGTCCGCCACGCCGTCAAGGCCGTATTCGGTCAGCAGCTCGTCCCGGGTGTCCATCCAAAGCCCGGCGGGCAGGGTGATCGTGATGCCCTGCTCCGGCAGGCTGTAGACGGCTGTTTCCTCTGCCGCCAGGGCGCAGGGGGACAGCAGCACCAGCAGGCTGCTGAGCAGGGAGGCTAGTTTGCGTTTCATAGAATCGACTCCTTATATAGTGATTGGGGCGCCATAATGGGAGAGGGCCATCGGGGCTTATACCGTGCCAGCGTGGAGAGCGTCGATGAACTGCCGCACCACGCGCGGGGTGCGGCCGGCGTGTTCCAGCTCCCACTGGTTGGCTTTGGCGTCAATGCTGGGGTCTTCGATGCCCTCGCGGGCGGCCATGAAATGAACCATCGCCAGGTACTCGGGCTTGGTCATGGCCAGATAGGGCAGCTTGAGGCCAAAGCGCTCTGCCAGGGAGGTCTGCTCCTGAATGGTCTCGCGGATGTGCAGCTGATCTCCGGAGCGGTCAGAGTGCAGCTCCTTGACCATATGGCGGCGGTTGGAGGTGGCGTAGATGCGCACGTTGCCGGCGCAGGGCTCCAGGCCGCCTTCCAGGGCGGATTTGAGAGCGCCGTAGGCCGGGTCCTCAGGCTCAAAGGAGATGTCGTCGAGAAAGATGACGAAGACCTGGCTCTGGCTGCCGCAGAGCCGCAGCAGAGCGGGAAGATCTCCAAAGCTGGCCTTGTCCACTTCAATGAGTCGCAGCTGCGCCAGATCCGGCTCATGGATCAGGCTCTTGATGAGGGCGCTCTTGCCGGTGCCGCTGTCGCCATAGAGCAGGACGTTATTGGCCCGCTGGCCCTGGACCAGGGCGCGGGTATTTTGCAGCACCTGCTGGCGCTGCCACTCATAGCCGGTCATGTCCTCCTGGCTGATGGAGTCAGTGTTTAACACCCGGTGGAGCTGGCCGTGGTCATAGCGGAAGGCCTGCCCTGCGGCAAAGACGCCTACGCCATTGCAGCGCCAGCCGGAGATCAGATCCGCCAGCGCCGGCAGGGAGTCTGCCTCCCAGCCGAGCATCCCGGCTTCGGCGCCCTGGGTATAGGGGACCATGGCTTCTAAAAAAACGGTGCTATCCAGCTGCGTAAGCCCATCTAAAATCGTCAGATCCCGCTTACCGGCTGCCAGCAGGGCCGCATCCTCGTGCCCGCTGGCCACGGCGGCGCCCAGGGGGGTGGGCGTGAGGGCCAGGTGCTCTGCCAGGTACTGGCCCAGGCTGTAGTGCTCGGCACGGATGGCGCTCAGCAGCGCGCCATAGCTGTCCAGCAGCTTCAGGGCCTCGGGCGCCGGCGCGGTCAGCTCCGAGAGCAGCGCCTGCAAAGCCTGCAACCCCGGCAGATCCAGCATCGGGCGCAGGGCCGTCAGGGAACGCAGATGCAGCAATTGTACTTTTGCGTCAAACATGGTGATTTCTCCTCAAATTCTGATTTTCTTTCCCGGGAAGCTGTGGTATAATGACATGAGATTACAGCATGGGAGGCGCAAGATGCGTCGTTTTATTAAAAAAATAGTGATTTTTGCCGTGATTTTGGCAGTAGTGCTGGGATTTTGGCACTATGAAAATAATACCATCCAGACAGAGGTCTTCTCCGTGGCCTCCAAACGCCTGCCGGCAGCGTTCGACGGCTTCCGCTTGGCAGTCATCTCTGACCTCCACGGGCGCAGCTTCGGAGAGGACAACGCCGACCTGATCGCCGCCGTACAGGCCGCAAACCCGGATCTCATCGCGCTCATCGGAGATATTGCCGACGAGCGCACGGACCTTTCCATCCTCACGCCTCTGTGCGAGGGATTGGTGGACATCGCGCCCTGCTTCTATGTCACCGGCAACCACGAGTGGGCGCTGGACTCTCTCTCGGCGGCGCTGGAGCCGATCAAGGCGGCAGGAGTGACCGTTTTGGCCAATGAATACCGAACCCTGACCCTGGAGGGCCAGACCATCATCCTGGCGGGGGTGCATGACCCCTGCGGCCCCTATGACATGACCACTCACGCCGAATTGACGGCACAAATCCGGGAAACCTACCCGGAGAACTATATGATCGTCCTCAACCACCGCAATGAAGATCTGGCCGAATGGGCCGCGCTGGGGGCGGATCTGGTCCTCTCCGGCCATGGCCACGGCGGCGTCATCCGCCTGCCGGGCATCGGCGGCCTGGTCGGCATGGACCGCAGCCTCTTTCCGGATTTTACGGCCGGCCTCTACACCCAGGACGGCACAACCATGGCGGTCAGCCGGGGCTTGGGCTTCAGCGGGGTCCCCTTCCGGCTCTTTAACCGGCCGGAACTGATGGTCATCGACCTGGAGACGGTGCAATGAGAGACATCGCCCTGCGATTACCAGAACGGCTGCTGCCCTGGTATGCGGCCAATGCCCGGGACCTGCCCTGGCGGCGGGATCGGGAGCCCTACCACGTCCTGCTCTCGGAGATCATGCTCCAGCAGACCCGCGTGGAGGCGGTCAAAGCCTATTACATCCGCTTTTTGGAGGCGCTACAAACAGTCTATGACCTAACCAATGCCGGAGAGCAGCTGCTGCTGAAGCTCTGGAAGGGCCTGGGCTACTACTCCCGCGTGCGCAATCTGCAAAAGGCGGCGCAGGCGGTGGTGGCGCTGGGCCATTTTCCAGACAGCGCTGAGGACCTGCAAAAGCTGCCCGGCATTGGGCCCTATACCGCCGGGGCGGTGGCCTCGCTCTGCTTTGAGCGGCCTACCCCCGCTGTGGACGGCAACGTCCTGCGGGTCATGACGCGCCTGGCCGCCATTGAGACGCCTATCAACGATACAGGGCTGCGCCGGGACATCACCGCGGCCCTGGCCTCAGCCTATCCCGCCGGGCACTGCGGCGACTTCACCCAGGCGCTGATGGAGCTGGGCGCCACAGTCTGCGTCCCCAACGGAGCACCGGACTGCGAACGCTGCCCCGTGGGGGATCTGTGTGCCTCAAAAGACGGCGCCTGGCGGCACATCCCCGTCCGCCCGGCGAAGAAAGCCCGGCGGCAGGAGCTGCGCAGCGTGCTCATTCTCCGCTGCGGGGAGAAGATCGCCCTGCAAAAGCGGCCAGACCGCGGCCTGCTGGCGGGCTTGTGGGAGATGCCCAACCGCCTGGGCAGGACCGGGGTCCCGGGCGCGCTGGAATGGGCCCGCAGCCTGGGAGCCCAGCCGATGGAACTGGTCAGGACCGTCACCCGGCGGCATATCTTTACCCACGTTGAGTGGGAGCTGGAGGGCTACGAGATCCTGTGTGCCCGCCAGGCGGAGGGCCTGGTCTACAAGACCGCCGCCGAGGCGGCATTGCCTACGGCGTTTCGTATTTTGCTGGATCAATAGCATTATTTTACTCCGGCTGATATGGACTGTCAAGAACATATCCGGGAACATATCCGGCATGTGAAAAGGCGCTGCGGCCCGGCCGCAGCGCCTTTTTTATATCAATAAACCCACTATCCAGTACACAAATCCATACACCACGCTGGCGGTGACGCCGTAGGCGATGACCGGTCCGGCCACGGCGAAGATCTTTGTGCCCAAGCCCAAAATCATCCCCTCGCTGCGAAACTCCATCGCAGGGCTCACCACAGCGTTGGAAAAGCCGGTGATGGGGACGATGGTCCCGGCTCCGGCGTGCTTTGCAATCCCGTCATAGAGGTCCAGCGCGGTCAGCAGGCCGCCCAGGACGATCATGAGGATGCAGGTTCCGGCGGCTACGCCGAGTTCATCCATTCCGAGGGCTGTCAAGCCGCCCCGGACCAGCTGTCCTATGACGCAGATTGCGCCCCCGGTGCAAAAGGCCCAGACTACATCCTTTGCCAGGGGGGAATTGGGGGACATCTTCTTTACATACTGCGCATATTGTTCATTAGTCATCTGCATGGCAATCGCCTCCCACAGATAGTCTGCGCGGAAAAATGGGGAGGTATGCAAAAAGCTTAGGAGCCGGCATCCGTGCTTGCCGGCTCCTAAGTACTAAAATGATCCATTGCTCAAGTCAAAGCGCCTTCAAGGCCTTGACGCAGGCAGAACAGATGTTGCGGCCCTTGTAGCTGATGACATTCTTTGCGTCCCCGCAGAAGATGCAGGCAGGCTCATATTTTTTCAGAATGATCATATTTCCGTCCACGTAGATTTCCAGAGGGTCTCTTTCGGCAATATCAAGGGTACGTCGCAGCTCGATAGGGATCACGACACGGCCCAGATCGTCCATACGTCTGACGATACCGGTAGATTTCATATTTTTTTGCCTCCTAAATTATTCACTTGGGCATCATAACCCATGGTGACATTATACGAATAAGCTCGAGATTTGTCAACGGGGAACGCATAATTTGCTTTTTATTGGAGGGTTGTGCGCATTCTTCGAATGGTTAAAAATATCAAAAAGCGGGGGGAATAGGTTTGCTTACTTATGTATGGACAGGCATGGTATTGACGGCGCTGCTGTGCGGCGCTGCGCTGCACACGCTGCCGCAGTTGTCCGCTGCGGTCTTGGAGGGCGCAGGGGAAGGGATACAGCTGGCGCTGGCGCTGGCGGGGCCGCTGTGCCTTTGGAGCGGCG
>CALWWH010000269.1 GCA_944385195.1 uncultured Oscillospiraceae bacterium
AGCACTATTCAGAGCGGGATTTTCATGACCTCTATATAGGTGAGATCATAAAGGTTCTGGTCAACGAATAAGACAAAACGAGAGCCACCTCAATGGGTGGCTCTCGTTTTGTCTGTAGATCAATACCGGCCGATGGGCGGCTGGACATATTCGGGCAAGGGGCAGGTGTAGCTGCCGCCGTTTTTGCGCAGCAGCTCAGCCTTGGCCTTCTGCAGAACCTCCGGGCGTTCCATGGTCCGCAAGGCGGCCAGCGTCAGGACTTCTGCTGCACGAAGCATTCCCTTCATGCCGATGTCAGAGCAGGAGAAAGCGGTGTTCTGCCAAGAGTGGCCCACATTGCCCAGGCAGGCGGTGGCGACGTGGAACATCACTGTGGGCGTCGCGTAGCCTACGTCGCCGACGTCCGTGGAACCGGAGTCGTAGCCGTTCTCCTTGGGGTCAAAGGGGATAATACCGCTGTGCAGCGGCTTTTGCATCAGCTCATCGACGGCGTCATCGCCGAAGAGCTCAGCCAGATTCTCACGAATGCCGGCCAGCGTCGCGCGGTTGTAGGTGCGTAGGAAGGCAGCGGCAGTTTCAAAGTCAGCCTCGGTCCACTCGGGGGCGCCGGCCTCTTGCAGGCACTCATCCACCACGGCAGCCAATGCTTTGTTGGGCACATAGTCAGAAAAGGCCATAGTGACCTCATACTGCATCTGCGTACTGGTCATCAGGGCAGCGCCCTTGGCCACGTCTACCACCCGGGTGAACAGCTCCTGGACCTGGCTGACCTTGGGGGCGCGAACCTCATACTTGATGACGGCGTGGCTTTGAACGACGTTGGGGGCAGTGCCGCCGGCGTCGGAGTAGGCGTAGTGTACGCGGGCTTGGTCAATCATATGCTCACGCAGGTAGTTGCAGCCCACGTTCATCAGCTCTACGGCGTCCAGGGCACTGCGGCCCAGGTGTGGGGAGCCGCCTGCATGGGCGGAAATACCGTCAAAGGTGAAGTTGGCGCCCATGATGGCTACGCTGCTGCGGGAGCCGACAGCATTGGTGGTGGAGGGATGCCAGGTGAGGGCGAAGTCCACATTGTTAAAATACCCTGCACGGGCAATGAACTGCTTGGAGCCCGCACCCTCCTCAGCGGGACAGCCGAAGAAAATGACTGTGCCGTCGAGGTTCTCCGCAGTGAGGTAGTCTTTCAGCGCCACCGCAGCGGAGAAGCAGCCTGCACCAATCAGGTTGTGGCCGCAGCCGTGACCAGCGCCGCCGGGAATGATGGGCTCCTGCTTTGGAGAGCCGGCCACCTGGGACAGGGACGCCAGAGCGTCATACTCTGCCAGAAGACCGACAACCGGCTTCCCGGTGCCGTTAGACCAGGTTGCAGTAAAGGCGGTGGGAATATCAGCGATGCCGCTGTCGATGGTGAAACCCTCTGCTTTAAGGGCTTCGATTAGCACGGCCGCGGACTTTGTTTCTTCAAAGGAAAGCTCGGCAAACTCCCAGATTTCACTGGCCAGGCGCTTTGTGGTGTCGGCTTTGGCAGCAACGAGCTGCTTTATTTTTTCCAACTGTGTCATGATAGAACTCCTTTACAATACCATACTCAGGAACTTGTTCGTGGATGGGTGACGGGGGCTGGTGAAAATTTGTTCCGGCCGGCCCTCTTCCGTGATGACGCCGTCGGAGATGAACAGTACCCGGTCCGAGACTTCGCGGGCAAAGCCCATCTCATGGGTAACGATCAGAATCGTCATGCCGCTGCGAGTCAGCTCCCCGATGACATCCAGAACCTCCTTGACCATTTCAGGGTCCAGGGCGGAGGTAGGTTCATCGAAAAGCATCACTTCCGGATGCATGGCTAGAGCCCGCACAATGGCCAGACGCTGCTTTTGCCCGCCGGAAAGCTTCCGGGGATACTCGCTGGCCTTCTCCTCCAGACCGACACGCCTCAAAAGAGACATGGCCTCTTCCTGTGCTTCCGCCTTGGGGACTTTCTTCTCCAGAGTGGGGGCCAGGGTGATGTTTTCCAGTACGGTCATATTAGGGAAAACATTGAAAGTCTGGAACACCATACCGATCTGGCGTCGGTATTCAGCGATCTTGAGCTTTTTGTCGGTGATGTCCTGACCTTTAAAATAGACAGAGCCGGCAGTGGGAATCTCTAACAGATTCAGGCAGCGCAGAAAGGTGGATTTACCGCCGCCGGAGGGGCCGATGATACTCACGACTTCCCCCTTGCGGATGCTGGTGCTGATGCCCTTGAGGACTTCCAGCTTACCAAAGCTCTTATGCAGGTTTTCTGTTCTCAGGATCTCGTCAGTCACTGACCATCAACCTCCGTTCCAGCAGCTTCAGCATCCGCGACAGGACAAAATTCAGGACAAAATAGATCGCGCCGGAGATGATCAGGGGCTCTAAACTCAGGAAGGTCGCGGTCTGGATGGTTTTGTAGCTGGTGGTCAGCTCTCCCACGAAGAAGACCGAGGCCAGGGAGGTGCCCTTGATGGTGGAGATAAACTCATTGCACAGGGCGGGAAGAATGTTCTTCACCGCCTGGGGCAGGATGACGTGGGTCATGGTGTGGGCATTGCTCAGGCCGATGCTCTTGGCAGCCTCCCACTGGCCGATATCCACAGCGCCGATGCCTGCGCGAATGATCTCTGCGATGTAAGCTGAGGCGTTGACGATCAGGGCCACTACAATGCAGGCTGTGTCACTGAGCTCGATGGGAAGGAACTTGGGCAGGGCAATCCAGAAAAAGTACAGCTGAAGCAGCACGGGGGTACCGCGGAGGATCTCGATGTACACGTCGGTGAAGACTTTCAAGGGCTTGAATCGGCTCATGCGCATGATGGCGATGACGAGGCCCAGGATGGTGCCGAAGAACACCACCACGCCGGAGATCCACAGAGTGCCCCACAGGCCTTGCAGGAAGACGTAATAGTATTGTTTCAGCAGTGAGATGATGTTTTGCATGGCGAAAAGCTCCTACATGCGTCGAGATTTACTCGATGCCCAGATCCTTGGCGTAGGCAGTGTAGTAGTCGTCCCACTCCTGGATCTTGCCGGAGTCGTTCAGCTCGGCAATGCACTCGTTGACGATGTTCATCAGGCTGTCGGTACCTTCCTTGCAGGCGGCGACGACGGTGCCGTTCATGTTCGGGTCGACTTCAAAGCGGAAGCTGGTGGTGCACAGGCCGCCGTTGGCCTCAGCGTAGAGATCCGCAGAGCCGATAGCAACGATGCAGACGTCAGCCTTGCCCTCGGAGACGGCCAAATAGCCGTCGGTCATTGAGGAGACGAGCTTGAACTCCTTGCATTCCTTGACATTGGCGGTATACAGGCTCTCCTGGACGGAGCCGCTCTGGGTGATGACCACGGCGTCTTTCAGGGACTCGATGCTGTTGTACTTTTCTGCATCCTCCGTGCGGCAGAGGAAGCCGTAGCCAGTGTCGCTGGCCTGGTAAACATTGGAGAGATTCATAGAGTTGGCGCGGGCGGGGGAGTAGGCCATGGCGCTGATGGCCAGATCGTACTTGCCGTCGGCGATACCGGTCAGGACTGCGCTGAACTCCAGAGGAACGATCTTCAGCTCGACGCCAATCTTGTCGGCGATGTACTTGGCAATTTCGATGTCGAGACCAACGTATTGCTCGTCACCGTTTTTGGTCGGGTCGATAAACTCATTCGGAGCAAAGTAGGGCTCGGTACAGACTTCCAATACACCGGCCTTTTTGATGGCTTCCAGACGGTCGTTGGAGGCGCTGCTGCTGTCGCAGGCAGTCAGAAGGGAAAAAAGCAGCATGGCGCCCATAAGAATAGAAAGGACTTTTTTCATTGTGATTTCTCCTTTTCACAAGGGTGATTTATGATGGGCCTATCATACTGCATCCGGAAGCGTTTGTCAATACTTTACTTGAGTAATCAGATAAATTGTTAAAGTGCACAAAAAAACTGTACGCAGACCCAGTGAAGATTCACTATTGCATCCGTCGTCCCGATTTGCTATAATAAGTAGCAAACTACGAAAGAAGGCGATTGCGCAAATGAACTCAAAAAACGCAGATTCTCAGCAGAGTCGTCGTTTGATGATGCTCAACGATCCGGTGTCAAAAGTCATTCCAAAGATGGCGATTCCCACCATTATCTCATTTCTCATTACCTCTATTTATAACATGGCGGATACATACTTCGTCTCCTTTTTGGGTACGAACGCCACTGCTGCCGTCAGCGTGAACGGCTCTCTGGACCAGTTGATTATGATGTGTGGCTCAATGCTGGCTTTGGGCGCCAATAGTTATATTGCCCGCTTGATGGGACAGGGAAATGACAAGAAAGCCAGTCAGGTTCTTTCCTTTGCGTTTTTCATTGCCTTCGGCATTGGATTGGCAATGGCCATCTTTGGCAGCATTTTTATGACGCCGATGGTGCGTATGTTGGGAGCGACGCCCACCTGTGAGGAATACTCTATCCAATACGCGACTTACGTGCTCCTAGCGGCGCCCTTTATGGCGACAAGCTTTGTCATGAACCAGTGCCTGCGCTCAGAAGGCAGTGCGATGCTTTCCATGGTTGGTATGAGCTTTGGCGGCATCCTCAACTGCGTCCTGGACCCGATCTTCATTTTTGGCCTTGACCTGGGTGTTGCAGGTGCTTCTATAGCTACTGCCATCTCTAAGCTGGTCAGTTTTGCAATTTTGCTCTTTCCGTATGTCACCAAGCGCAGCATGCTGCATCTTTCCCTTCGCAACTTCCGCGTCAAAAAAGATATTGTCTATGAGACTGTCACCGTCGGAAGCAGCTCCATGTTCCGCTCTGGTCTGGCCGTTTTATCGGGCATTCTGCTCAACTCCCTGGCTGGCGATATTTCGGACTCTGTTCTGGCAGGCATTGGTGTCAGTACCCGCATTATGATGTTCCCCTTTGGCATCATCCTGGGCTTTGGTCAGGGATTCCAGCCCGTGGCAGGCTTTAACTGGGGCGCCATGCGCTATGACCGCGTCCACAGCAGCTATCGGTTCTCCGCATGGGTATCGCTGGTGGGCTCGGCAATCATGGCATTGATCCTGGGCATCTTTGCCCATTCTGTGATTAAGCTCTTTGCCGGCACCGATCCTGAAATGCAGAAGATCGGCGCGCTCTGTGTCCGGCTGCAGTGTATTGCAATGCCCATCCACGCTTGGGTTACTGTGGTCAACATGCTCTGTACTGCGCTGGGCAATGCTGGCGGCGCATTGCTGCTCTCTACGTCCCGTCAGGGTACTTGCCTGATCCCGATTCTGTTCCCGATCGCTCGCTTCTTTGGCGCTATCGGTCTGGCCTCTGCCCAGGCCATTGCCGATGTCCTAAGCCTGGTTTTGGCGATCCCGATCCTGCTGCGTGTCAAGAAAAAAATCAAAGCCGCCGAGCAGGAGAAGATGGCTCAAGCCCAATAACACAAAATAAGAAGTAACCCCTTGACCGTGTACCTTTCGCTTACATCAGTCAAGGGGTTACTTCTTTGAATTCTTGATATCTAACATCATTGGTTAACCTCTCTTTCTACAGATTGACGCCTGTTGTACGAACCCGTTTCCATATCTGCCTCTGTAACTAAGCCTTTCTACTTCGGTGGTTGAGATATGTTCGTTTGATCGTGCGTCTGGTTGGTGTTTGGTTCTTAGAACATCGGGTATCACCCTCTCTGGCTATATCATAGCATGGAGGATAAAATACTGCAAGATGGGAAAATGCACAAAGCGAAAACAGATAATTTGTTTGATATCCCATCTTGTAACTAGCATAATATTATGCTAAAATAATATTATTGGCCGGTAATTTGACCGGCCTTTCTTTTTCAATAAAAACCCCCGCCGGTTGAGCCATACGATCCAACCGGCGGGGTATTTTTGGACAAACTACGTCCTTTTTTCTGTCAGTTTTTGCGCTGATCAAAAGCAGAGCGTGGCAAAGTAATCCTCAGGGGTTTCGGCCCGGCGGATCATCCGAACACTGCCATCAGTCTGTAGCAGCAGCTCTGCGCTGCGCAGCTTGCCATTGTAGTTATATCCCATGGAGTGACCGTGCGCGCCGGTATCGTGAATGACAATGTAGTCACCGATGTCGATCTTCGGGAGCATCCGGTCGATGGCAAATTTGTCGTTGTTCTCGCACAGGCTGCCGGTGATATCGTACATGTGGTCGCAGACTGCATCCTCTTTGCCGGAGACGGTGATGTGGTGATAGGCGCCGTACATGGCCGGACGCATCAGATTGCAGGCACAGGCGTCCAACCCAATATATTCCTTGTATGTGTGCTTCTCGTGGATAGCCGTGGCGACGAGCTGGCCGTAAGGAGCCAGCATATAACGTCCCAGCTCGGTGAAGATGGCCACATCACCCATACCAGCTGGAACGAGAATGGCCTCATAGGCCTTGCGCACGCCTTCGGCGATGACATTGATGTCATTGCCCTCCTGATCAGGGAGATAAGGAATACCAATACCGCCGGATAGGTTGATGAAACCAATGTGAACGCCCAGCTCCTGATGCAGCTCCACCGCCAACTGGAACAACTGTGCTGCCAGGGTGGGATAGTATTCGTTGGTCAGTGTATTGGAAGCCAGGAAGCTGTGAATGCCGAACTCTTCGACGCCCTTGTCCCGCAGAATGCGGAAGGCCTCACTCATCTGAGGCCTGGTCATGCCATACTTTGCGTTGCCTGGCTGATCCATAATGGTGTTGGCGATTTTAAACTCCCCGCCGGGATTGTATCGGCAGGAAATGGTCTTTGGCAGGTAGCCGATGGTTTTCTCCAAAAAGTCAATGTGCGTGATGTCGTCCAGATTGATGGTGGCATCCAGATCAGCAGCCATTTGGAATTCTTCAGCGGGGGTGGCGTTGGAGGAGAACATGATCTCGTCTGATTTAAAGCCAACGCGATCAGACAGCATCAGCTCTGTCAGGGAGGAGCAGTCCACGCCGCAGCCTTCTTCGTGGAGGATCTGCAAAATGGCGGGGTTCGGCGTGGCTTTTACGGCAAAGTACTCTTTGAAACCGGGGTTCCAAGAGAATGCTTTATAGAGACGACGGGCATTTTCGCGGATGCCGGCTTCGTCATAGATATGAAACGGGGTGGGGAAGCGCTGCACGATTTCGTCCAGCTGCGCTTTGGTGACGATGGGTGTTTTCATGATAAACGCATCCTCTCGATTCGAGTGTTTTCATCTATTGTAGTAAAGAATGTGTCGCAGCGCAATGCTTTTTTTCGCTGAATTTTCGTAGTGATAGGAAGTTTCGATGCGTCAAGATGTCAAAAAAAGAGGATGGCTTAGCCATCCTCTTTGCCGGTATGATTTATTTCAGCGCATTAGCAAGGGCTGCAAAGCCCTCGATATCCAGCGTCTCGCCGCGTAGGTCGGGCCGCAGGCCCAGAAGCACCAGCGTCTTGGAGATCTGCTCCTTGGGCAGCCCCAATCCAGAGGAAAGCCCGTTGACTAAGGTTTTGCGGCGCTGGGCGAAGCTGGCCCTGACAACTTTAAAGAACCAATCCTCATCATCAATCCGGCAGGGCGGTTTGCCCCGCAGGTGGAAACGGATGACGGAGGAGGTAACCTTTGGCCGGGGCAGGAAACAATCCGGCGGCACGTCAAAGCAGATCTCTGCATCGGCCCAGTAGCGGCAGAAAATCGTGAAAGCGCCGTAGTTGGAGCTGCCGGCCTTGGCACAGATGCGCTGGGCAACCTCTTTCTGAATCATCACCGTCACGTCGCTGAAGCAGCGGCTGGACAGAAGACGGGTCAGAACCTCGGTGGTAATATAGTAGGGGAGGTTGGCGCAGGCAACTGCCCGGCGGCCCTGGGCCTTTTCAGCGACCAGTGCAGGCAGATCGGTCTTCAGCACGTCGGAAAAAAGCAACTCAATGTTTCCATACTCTGCTAGGGTTTCTGCCAGCAAGGGTTTCAGGCTTGTGTCGACTTCTACAGCGCAGACAGAGGCTGCGCGCTCACAGAGTCGGGTGGTCAGTGTGCCGACCCCGGGGCCGATTTCCAACACAAAAGCGTCGTCAACGTCAGCCGCCTCGGCGATCTGCATCGGAACCCAGTCTCGTACCAGAAAATTCTGGCCTTTGGATTTCGAAAAATGAAAGCCATGCCGCGCCAACAGCTCCCGCAGCTCGGATTCTTTGCACAGATTGATAGCCATAGTGCACCTCGAGTTATCATCTCGAGGCTAGTATAGCAGAAATCGAACCATTTCGCAAGTCCTATGCGTCGCACAGGCACAGCGCCCGGAGCATACGGCAGGTAAGCTCCCACCAGCTAAGGCGCGGGACTTCTTCAGAAGCTACCAGCGGCAGCTCGGCGATGGTCTCCTCCCCGGCGGTGACGTATATCGTCCCAAGCTGCTGACCAGCTTCCACCGGAGCGGTGACACTTTCGTCGAGTTCGATGCGCTGTTCCGGCGTTTTGCCTTTTTCCAGTAGCACAGGCGTTGCGTCCTTCAGCACAGGCGTAATTTCCGAAACAGTGCCAAAGGTGACCGGAATAGATGCGATGCCGAGCAAGTCCGGCGTATACAGCCGCCAATTGGCAAATCCGTAATCTAGCAGAGCTTTTGCAGATTCGAAGCGATCCGTAGAGCTGCTGCAATTGAGTACGACAGCGATCAATTCAATGCCATCCCTCTGGGCCGAGGCGGACAGACAGTGTCCTGCCGTGGAGGTGTAGCCGGTTTTGAGGCCGGTGGTACCGCTGTAGAAGCGCACCAGTTTGTTGGTGTTGGAGAGCCCAAACTGTCCGTCCCGTACGGTGTCCATCCATATGGTGGTGTACTGGCGGATTTCATCATGGCTCAGTAGCTCCCGGCTGATAACCGCCAAATCATGGGCTGAGGTCAGGTGTTCCGCCGCGTCCGGATCATCGTCTAAACCGGTACAGTTGACAAAGTGGGTGTCCGAGAGCTCCAGCTCCTCGGCACGCTGATTCATCTGCTCCACAAAAGCGTCCTCGCTTCCTGCGACATGTTCTGCCAGGGCAGTAGCGCAGTCATTGGCAGAGGAAACAACCACGCATTTGAGCATATCCTGCAGAGACATCTGCTCGCCCTCCTCAAGATAGACCTGGCTGCCGCCATTGGCAGCAGCGGCGGCGGAGGTGGTGACGGTGTCTTCCCAGGTGATGCGCCCGCTGTCCAGGGCTTCCATCACCAGCAGGAGAGTCATGATCTTTGTCACGGAGGCAGGCGCCAGGCGTTCGTGAGCATTTTTCTCCCAGAGCACCGTGCCTGTGGCGGCATCCATCAGGATTGCCGATGGCGCTGGCACATCCAGGCCTGCGGCCTGGACAGTGGGGATCATTGGGAGCATCAGGGATAGAATCAAAACAAGAGACAGCAGCGCTTTGCGCATAAAAAATCACCCTTCCGGTTCGTTTGCAACAGCATATGAACCGGAAGGGCAGATTATGAAAGCTTGTCTTTTATGCCTTGGAGGCGTTGCAGGTGTACTTCTGAATTTTTTCGCAGAAGGCGTCGGCGTCGGCGTCATCGCCGCGATACTGAATGAGAATGGGCTGGGAAAGGTCCAGTGTGAAAAGACCAAGGATGGATTTAGCATCACAGGTGTATGTATCGGACACGGCGTGGATATCGCAGCTCTGCAAGCTGGCAGTGCAAACAAAATCTTTCACCTGTTCGATGGTGGACAGCTGGACATAGAATTCTCTCATTGTAACCTCCAAAATAACTGTACAATCCGCTCAAAATATGATATGATGCAGAGAAAGATAAAGCGTGCGGATTGTGGATGCGGCTTACATTCCATATTATTATACGTTGTGGAAGCCGGAATTTCAACCATTTTTCGCTCAATTCACGCCGAATTCTGATTTTTTGGTGATTTGCATGATTTTTTCGTTTTACACTCTGGGTTGTAAGGTCAATCAATACGAAACCCAAGCCATGGAGCAGGAGCTTTTGCGCCGGGGACACCAGCTGGCGCCCTTCACGGCGCTCTGTGACTGCTACATCATCAATTCCTGCACGGTTACGGCAGTGTCCGACAAAAAGAACCGTTCCATGATCCGCCAGGCAAAGCGCCGCAACCCCAACGCTGTGATCGCTGTGTGCGGCTGCTATGCACAGACCCAGCCGGATGCGGTCAAGGCGCTGGGTGTTGATGTCATCTCCGGTACGGGCGACCGCATGGCCTTTTTAGACGCTCTGGAGCGCGCTGCTCTTGGGGCAGAGAGGCCAGCAGAACTGGTCGGTCCGTCTAAGGAGCTACGGAGCTTCGAGCTCCTGCCTCCAGGCAGCCTGGAGGGCCGTACCCGTGCAATGCTGAAGGTGCAGGATGGCTGCGACAATTACTGTACCTATTGCATCATTCCCTACGCCCGTGGTCCTGTGCGCAGCCTGCCTGTGGAGTCGGCTGTGGCCCAGCTGCACCAGCTGGCGGAGATGGGGTATCGGGAGTGCGTCATCACCGGCATCGAAATCGCCTCCTGGGGTAAGGATTTCAAGCCTCGCCGGCCCATGGTGGAGCTTATTGAGGCCCTCTGTGCGGCGCAGCCGCAGATGCGCATTCGCCTGGGCTCCCTGGAGCCCCGTGTTGTGGACGAGGACTTTTGCACCCGGCTGCGTGGCTTTGAGAACCTATGTCCCCAGTTCCACCTGAGCCTACAATCCGGCTGTGACGCGACACTCAAGCGCATGGCGCGAAAATACAACACCGAACGCTACTATCAAAGTGTCTGCCTCCTGCGGGAGGCATTCCCCGGCTGCGCCATAACTACCGATCTGATCACCGGGTTTCCGGGCGAGACGGAGGAGGAATTTGCCCAAACTCTGGCTTTTATGGAGCGCGTGCAGTTTGCCCAGATGCATATCTTCCCTTACTCCCGCCGCAGCGGCACCCGGGCAGACCAGTTTCCGGACCAGGTGGAGAAGCGGATCAAAGAAGCCCGCGCCGCCCGGGGAGCGGCTCTGGCAGAGCGCATGATGGAAGATTACCGCGCTGCCATGATCGGCAAGAGGGTTGCGGTGCTCTTTGAGCAGCCAGGCCCCGGCGGTTTCTGGGGCCATGCGCCGAACTATGTCCCTGTCTGCGTCCCGGACGATGTACAGCAGGGGGAGGTGCGCCAGGTCCGGATTGTATCCTCCGGCAAGGGCTGCGTGATGGGAGAATTGGAATGAGGAGAAAATACAATGAGCGAAAAATACACCTTTGAACAAATCCAAGCCATCAAAAACGAGACCCAGCAGGTTGCGCTGACCTATGAGGTGTTCGACGAGGACAGCCGCCTGAACCGGTCCCAAGCGGCCCGGGTGGAGTTTTTGACCACGATCCGCTACATCGACCGCTACCTTCGTCCTGGTATGCGCGTTCTGGATATCGGCGCCGGAGCGGGTGAGTATAGCCTGCACTATGCCCGCCAGGGCTATGAGGTCTGCGCGCTGGAGCTGAGCCCGGCGAATATCGCTGCTTTTGAGAAAAAGCGCACGCCGTACCTCAAGCTGGATTTGCGGCAGGGCAACGCCCTGGATCTGTCTGCCTATGCAGATGCCAGCTTTGATATCGTCCTCCTGATGGGGCCGCTGTATCACCTCCATTCTGCGGATGATCGCCAGCAGGCCATTGCAGAGGCTAAGCGCGTTTGCAAGCCCATGGGAACGATCTTCTTCGCCTTTATCAATAACGACATGATCCCTCTGACGGAATTGATGTACCTTCCAGACTTCTTTACCACTGGCGATTACAATCATGAGACCTTCAAGATGGATGACTTCCCCTTTGTCTTCTTTACCCTGGATCAGTGCCGCCAGATGCTCCGTCAGGCGAGCATCAATATCCTCCACACCGTGGCCTCTGATGGTGTCAGCGAATTGCTGGCCAGGCAGATCAACGCAATGAATGAAGAAAATTATCAGCAGTACCTCCGCTATCATTTCTATTGCTGCGAAAAGCCAGAAATGCTTGGACGAAGCAATCATCTGCTCTTTGTCGGCAGCAGTCGGATATAAACAGCAAGGATGCCGCTCAATAGAGCGGCATCCTTTTAGCAGATGTTGAAGTTGGTGTGCTCCCACTGGGCCAAAGCCTCAGCCATTTGCGTCCCGTAGCTGGAAGCCAGATCATCCATGACCCCTTTGGCAATCAGGTCATCCCCAAAGATCGCGCAGATCACTTCGCGGAAAGACCAATATAGATGTCCGCAGTGATAGTCAAAACCTTTTTTGTACTCTGTCTTAGGGGGCAGGGAGGGGGGTTCCTTATAATTTGTTCCCACAACCCGGTGGATGCAGTAGGGGGCGCTGTTGAGATTGGCGTGGACTTCAAAGCGCAGCGCCGGATTAAACCCGCGGCAGAGCGCTTCGTCAATATAAGTACAATAGACATTGCCGGCCTCCGTGCAGCCCATCTGTGCAAACTGCTGGTGCCACAGGCAGCGCTTGATGTGCACTTCGTAGTCCGGGCAAATACTGACACACTCGGTGCGGGTAGCGTCTGCATCCTCGCTCATGATGAGCTCGCTGTATTGCAGATAGGTAGCGTGGTCCAGCGGCTTGCCGTCGCGGATGGCGCGCTGCGCCATGCGGCGGCCTCGCTGCCCTGCATAATATTGGACTGCGTGAATAAAGGCCGCCTTGCCGCGTTCATCATAAGCCTGCGTCAGGCGTACATAAAACCGTGCGGCAAGAAAAGCGTGGACTTTTTCGTTGAAAGGCATGAAGATTCCTCCGGGAATATAGTGAGTTGCTATTACATGAAAAGGTAAAGTATGTTATAATGTTAGATGCCAAGCGTATTAAAAATTGTGGAGGGTTCAATATGCAAAAAATATATGCTTCCACCCAGGCACTGCGATTTCGATGGATCAACGCCCAGTGTTTTGAGTTTGTCATGCCCAACGGCAAAACACTGCTGACAGATCCGTACTTTGATGATCCTGATCGGTTCCAAGCAGGCAAAGGCATGTCCCTGATGGACTTTTCAGTGGAGGACATCGAAGCTGCGGACTATGTGTTCGTCAATCACACCCACGGTGACCATATCAAGAATTTGCAGCAGGTGTATGACCGGTTCCACCCGATTGTCATCTGCCACAGTGCTGTGGCCATGGAGATCGCCCGTACCCACGACATTGCACTTACCTCCATTTATCCCGTCGATTTCAATGGGAAGTACTATTTTGATGGCTTTATGCTGCAGACCTATCACGGAACGCACCATGCCTCCGGGGCAACCTATGGGGCTTTAGGGGGGCGCGAGAATGAACTGGATGCCATGGGCAGTATTTTCAATGTCAACTTCATTCTCCACACGCCGGAGGGGATGCGCATTGCTTTTGTCGGCGGAAATGATGACGGTATGACAGAACGCTTCCGCGAAATCCGTCCGAATCTGCTCATTCGGAATAAAATGGGATCTTCTCGTGATTTTGAGCGCGTCGCAGAGCGCTTTGCTGATATTTTTGTCCGCTCCAATACGCAGTTGCTGATCCCAATGCACTGTGAGACCTGGGTGAATGAACGCCCTGATTTTTTAAACGAGGTCATTGGCGATATGAACCGTATCATGGAGGAAAAACACCTGATTGGCCGGGTTTCACTGCTGGAGCGCACCCGTTGGTATGGGCTGAATCTCACCATCACTGAGTTGTGAAAATAATAGGCGGATAGATCTTCTATCCGCCTATTATTTATGTTACAAAAAGCGAATAGTGCAGGTTTTATCCCAAATTCTTACTCAATCCGCCCCACCGCTCGAAGAAAATTTCCTGAGGCATGAGCTTGAGATCCGGGGAGATGACAGGCTCAAAGTCCATGTTCGCCAGAATGTCGCGCTCCAGATCAATACCTGGAGCAATTTCAACAATGGTCATCTTGCCGTCCACCAGGCGCATGACACAGCGCTCGGTGACATAGAGGATGTCCTGATCCGGTTCGGCATACTGGCCGGCAAAGGTAATTTGCTCGACATCCTTGAGGAATTTTCGAATTTTGCCCTGCTCGATGACGTGCAGCTTGCCGTCAATGATCTCAATCTTTGCCTTGCCGGTGAAGGTACCGCAGAAGACCACGCGCTTGGTCTTGCGGGTGATGTTGATGAAGCCGCCGGGACCGGTCAGGCGGGGGCCGAACTTGCTGACGTTGATGTTGCCGTGACTGTCAGCCTCGCCGATGCCGAGACAGGTCATGTCCAATCCGCCGCCGTCGATGAGATCAAACATGCTGCCGTGATCGATGGTAGCCTCCGGATTGTAGGCGCTGCCGAAGTTTGGCAGTGCAGAGGGGACGCCGCCAACCATGCCGCTTTCGGTGCTCATGGTGATGTTCTCAATGTAGGGCACGCCATCGAGGGTACTCTCCTCTGAGACAACATTGGCCACGTCTGCTGCCATGCCGACGCCCAGGTTGATGAGGTCGCCCTTTTTTAGTTCCATTGCGCAGCGGCGAACGATTACCTTGCGCTCATCGAAGGGCAGTGGTTTGATGGAGTTCAGGGGCTTTTTGATCTGACCGGAGAAAGAGGGCTCCCAATAGACGCCCTCAGCCTGCCAGCAGGCCATCTTATCAGTGGCCTCAACGACGTAGTCGACCAGAACCCCTGGGATTTTTACGTCCTTGGGATTGAGAGTGCCTGCCTTGGCGATGTATTCCACCTGGACAATGACAATGCCGCCGGAGTTATGGGCTGCTTCAGCCACAGCCAGCCCCTCGTTGATGACGCTCTCGTGGGCAAAAGAGATGTTGCCGTTTTCGTCGGCGATGGTGCCGCGCAGCAGGGCCACATCCAGAGGAAAGGCCTTATAAAAGAGGTATTCCTCGCCTCCAAACTCAATGAGCTCCACCAGCTCGTCAGTGGTGCACTCGTTCATACGGCCACCGCCGTTGCGGGGATCGACGAAGGTGCCCAGTCCGACCTTGGTGATAAGGCCGGGGCGTCCGGCGGCGATCTCACGCCAGAGGTTCACAATGCAGCCCTGGGGCAGACAGTGGCACTGCAATTTGTTGGCAACCGCCAGATCGCGCAGCGCAAACGCAGAGCCAACGTGCGCCCCGCACCAACGGGTGACCAGACCCGGACCAGCCTCCCCCAGGCGCGTGATGCCGCGTTCACCCCAGTCGCCCATGGCGCTGCCCTGTTTGAGGTTCAGGTTGCAGGGATGTCCGGTCTCTTTAAAGGAGTCTCGGATGGCGCAGGCGACCTCCTCCGCCCAGCCGGACAGCCCCATGCCGGCCAAGCCAACTGTAGCGCCGTCGGGGATCAAACGCGCAGCCTCCTGCGCAGTGACAAACTTTGCCATAAGTTATTCCCTCCGTTGGTATGAAATTTTGTATTTCTTTTTCTTGCATTTTATCATACTCGATCATATGGGGCAAGTCAAGATATGCCTCTTATCTTTTCTGCGACAAATCATAGACAGTTGTGTGGCAAAACAGCGCCCTTTGCAAGCATTGCTGTTTGTAAAGGGCGCCGGGCGAGTTAGATTACAGGGTAATGGTTTTGCTGACCTTGCCGCACTTTTCGCTGGAGATGGTTAGGGTGACTTCTTCGCCTGCCTGGGCCTCGATGATCCAGGTGAGCAGCTTGACACCCACAGAGGCGGGAGAGGTAATGCTGCCAAAGCCGTCAATATGGCCGATGGTATCCTCGGCCTTGCCGTTTACCAGCTTGCCGCTAAAGTGCAAAGACGCCTTCAGAGGCTTGTCTGCCTTTAGCTTCAGGGCCTCAGAGGTCACGAAGGTGGGCAGATAGCCCTGATTGGAAACCGCCGCGGAGATTTTCCACAGACTGCCGACAGGCTCTGCTCGGAGCATATCGATGGATAGCCGGGGCATGGTCAGGGCGTTACGAATGCAGAAGCGGCTGTGGCACTCGATGACCTCTTCGAGCATATGAGGGGGTGGGTTTTGCGTGATGAACTTGTTGTTGGGGCCGCCGATCTCCACCTTGCCCAGAACCGGATGGTCAAATTCGGTCCAGGGCTTGAACCACTCGCCGGGGACGTGTTCGTCGAGGTACTGGTAGATCTTGCACTGATCCTCGTGCTGCTCTTCCTCGGTCTTGTTGTCATCTGCTGCCTTGAAGGTGGCCTTGACGCCGGCCCTGGCCCGCAGATCCCAGAACTCTACCGTATAGCAGGGGATACCAAGGCTCTGGTACATCCAATCGTCGAAGGCGCCGGACATGACGATACCGACGCCGCCTACCGTGCTCTCATAGCAGTTGACACAGGGATAGCTGGTCTCTTGGGTTGCCATGGCGCCAATGGCCTCGAACATCTTCATGTCCTGCTGGTTGGCGTCTTTGGGCGGCACCGTGCTGGGTACCGAGAGGAATACGCCGCCGCTGGTGTGGAAGGTCAGACCGTTGCAGATGTTGGGGTGCGCCAAGACGAAATCAGCCAGGGCTTTGGTCTCAGGGGCGCTGAGCGGATACTCGCCCGCGCCGCGCTGATTGCCCTCCACGCTCCAGCCAAAGGGAAAGTTACGGTTGAAGTCCAGGCTCCACATGGGACGGGCAACTTTGATATTGAAGCCGTCGTATTCGCCGATGATATTGCCTTCGGAATAGACATCGTAATAGGTCCCGCCAAAGTCAGAGGGGCCGCGCTTGATCATCAGTCTGGGGTCTCGGTCGGAGATCTTGTATTTACCGGCGGGGTTTTGAATGCGCATCTGGCGGATGACGCCGTCACCATCCATGTCCATGGCGTGCAGGCCTGGCTCGGCTTCCGGATAGGGATACATCCGATTGGCAGAGCGGAGGCTCTTGTCGGTGGTCAAGTATAGTTCGGAGCCATCCATCGCCACGCGGGGGATGACGTAGAAGCTGAAGGTTTTGAGCAAATCGGTGATGGTTTCGTTGGAGCCATAGCCCCACAGAAGCGTGGTGATGAAATGTATGGCAGCCATAGAGCCGGTGACCTCACCGGCGTGCTGATTGGCATCGATGTAGAAGGCAGGCTTGTCCTCGCAGGCACCCGTGGCACTGTCGGTGATGGACGCGCACCAGATTTCGTGCTTGTCCGGGGTGGTGCAGATAGAACGGACGCTGATGAGGTTGGGATATGAGGCCTGGAACTCTTTTAGGATAGATGTAATTTCATCGTAGAGAAAATAGTGGTCAAAAACAGGTTTTTTCATAATGGCTCCTTTCTGCCCATGGCCGATGGATATTCGCAGAGTTATTATACGTTACTGTGGCAAAGAACGCAACACTTTTCGTCAGAAAACGACCTCTCGATCGGTTTTGCCGACGAGAGGTCGTATCATGGCTTGGCTGTCTTTTACAGGGCGTATTCACGGCGGACAAACTCATAAATGAGCGCATCCAGATCCCCTTTGAGACCGGTACTGCCAATAGGGGTGTCGCCCAGGTTCATCCAGCCGTAGTTCTCGGCGGAAGTAGGCCAATTGGGCAGCCCTTCACCGTTTGGATCGCCGGTTTTGACAAAATTAGCCCAGTAGCTGCTGTAGATATCCGCCAGGTCAAAGTCCTTTGCAGTCCATGG
>CALWWH010000270.1 GCA_944385195.1 uncultured Oscillospiraceae bacterium
GCCGTCCCCGAGCGCGCACAGCTCTTTGAGCAGAAGTACGGCTGCAAAGCCGTCACCAACGAAGAAATCTACAACGATCCCGAGATCGAGATCGTCCTGAACCTGACCTATCCCACCTCCCACGTCGAGGTCACCCGTGCCGCTCTGGAGCATGGCAAGCACGTCCACACGGAGAAGATGATGGGCGTCACCTGGGAAGACGGCCTGGAGCTGAAGGCTCTGGCCGAAGAGGCCGAGAAGAAGGGCCTGTGGTACACCAACGCCCCCGACACCTTCATGGGCGGCGCATGGCAGACCGCTCGCCAGCTGATCGACAGCGGCTTCATCGGCACGCCCCTTGGCAGCTACTGCCTGGTCACCCGCGGCAACATGATCCTGGGCGCTGAGCGCGGCCAGAGCACCCGCCGCGAGCTGCCCAAGCAGGAGGGCGGCGACGACATGATGGCGCGCTTTGCCCGCATGATGCTGCCCGGCTACAACCCCCGCACCCCCGCCGGCTCCGGCCTGCCCTTCGATATGGGCGGCTACTACCTGCACAACCTGATCAACATGTTCGGCAACATCAACCGCGTGGCCGGCTATGCCCGCACCCTGGTCAAGAGCAACAGCTCCAACGACCCGCTGAACACCAACTACAAGAACACCGAGCCTAACACCGAGATCGACACCGTCGCCGGTACCCTCGAGTTTGACAACGGCGTCTACGGCAACATCCTGTTCACCGCCGGCATCAACTCTCAGGATAACGCCTTCGTCATCTACGGCTCCGACGCCAACCTGATCTGCCCCGACCCCAACTACTACGGCGGCAAGGTCTTCCTGCAGACCAACATCCGCAAGGGTATGGCCTTCAGCCCCAACGGCATCGAGCCGATGGAGATGTTCGAGGTCCCGCCCACGCACTGCCTGCTCGACGAGAGCCGCGGCGCCGGCCTGCTGGATCTGGCCTTCGCCATCCGCAACGGCCGCAAGCCTCGCTGCCACTACACCATGGGCCTGCAGACCTTCGAGGTCGTCCACGGCCTGATCGACAGCTGCACCAACGGCGTCAACCACACCATGGTCTCCCACGTCGACCGTCCCGCCGCTCTGCGCCCGGGCATCTACCGCGGTCTGGATCAGCAGGTCATCTTCGACGATTGATCTCTATCTCTCGGCACCGCAGCCTGTACATCATTTGAAACAGAGGTATCAGTTATGGAAAAAATGAAAGCCGGTTTTATCGGCATCATGGAACGCGGCGGCGATCCCTGGGAACAGTTTGAAAAAGCTGCCCAAATCGGCTACAAAGGTTCTGAGAGCGCCGGCATGCTCCTCATGCAGGGCGATCCTAAGGAAAACCTGGCCCGCCTGAAAGACATCGGCATCAAGCCCCTGACCGCCAGCACCATGTCCGGTGAGACCCTGGCCAAGAACGGCGTCGGGCCCATCATCGAAAGCGCCCATATGATGGAGACCGACAAGGCTGTGGTCTTCCACGGCAAGGTCTATTTCACCAAGATGAACCAGCCCGCCACCTATGACGATGTCATGAAGGAGATCGAGCTGCTGCAGCAGTCCGCCGCCGCTTGTAAAAAGGAAGGCGTCAAGCTGGCCTACCACAACCATGACCCGGAGTTCCGCATGAGCTTTAACGGCATGACCGTCTTTGACATGCTGCTCGCTTACGCGCCCGATCTGTGGATTGAGCTGGATGTGGGCTGGACCACCTATGCCGGCGTTGACCCCGTGGCGCTGCTGTACCGCATCGCTCCGCGTCTGAGCGCCGTCCACTTCAAGGATTTCATCCCGGGCCCCGACGTTCAGGTCCCGCTGTGGGGCAGCAAGGAGCTGTACAACATGCCCAACTTCTGCGCCCTCGGCTCCGGCGCCCTGAAGGTCCACGACTGCCTGAAGGCTTGCCACGACATCGGCATTGAGTACGCTGTCGTCGAGCAGGATTTCATGCACGTCCTGAGCCCGATGGAAGTGCTCCAGGTCGACTACCTGGTCATGAAGGAATCCGGCTACCTCGAGTAAATCAGCGACAAAAGGCGACCGCCACGGCATTGTGGCGGTCGCCTTTGTTCGCTATCTTTTTCGCCATAGAAGCCGGAGCGATTCCCCCAGCTCTTACGCCTCAATGAGCACCGCCCGGCAGGGAGCTCCGTCGCTGCCGCCGAGGTTCAGGGGCGCCGCACTGAGGAAATATCGCCCGGGAGCGACATCCTGTAGCCGCAGGCCCTCCAGCAGCACCACTTCTGCCCGCAGCAGGGGCAGGTGCACCGGCAGGGGCGCGCTGATCGGCCCCACAGACTGCGACTCAACCCCCAGCAGGTCGATGCCCGCCTTTGCAAACACAGCTGCGGCCTCGGCGGTGACGTCGGTCTGCCCCTTGAGCAAAATGCGCCCGACTCCTCCCGCAGCCGCCAGCACAGCCTCTGCCTGGCCGGTATACTCCGCGACATAACAGGGGCCGACGCATTTCTCCAGCGCCAGCTGATCCACGGTCTTCCCCTCACGGCAGCAGTGAAACGGCGCGTCGATATGGGTCCCATTGTGGGCATTCATACGCAGGGAGGTCAGATTGTACGCTCCCCCGTCAGACATGCGCAGCTCGGCGATGCGCTCCGGCGCATCGTCGCCGGGATAGACCGCGCAGGAGAAAACCTCTTGGGAAGTGTCGTAGAGCTTCATAGCGACCGCCTTCTTTTCGGTTCAATTGGGGATGGCTTCCCAGCGCGCAGCTGCCAAGCCGCCGCAGGTTCCGGCCGCGCGCTCAGCTTATTGGCCGGCAATGTTGCGCGCCACGTGGACGCCGCTGGCGGAGGCGTGGGACAGGGAGTGGGTAATGCCGCTGCCGTCGCCGATGATGTAGAGGTCGTCGTATTTGGCCTGGAGCTTGTCGTTGACCTCCACTTCCATGTTGTAGAACTTGACCTCGACGCCGTAGAGCAGGGTATCGTCGTTGGCGGTACCGGGGGCGACCTTATCCAGGGCGTAGATCATCTCGATGATGCCGTCCAGAATGCGCTTGGGCAGCGCCAGGCTCAGGTCGCCGGGGGTGGCATTGAGCGTCGGCGTGACGAAGGACTCCTCGATGCGCTTCGGAGTAGAGCGCTGGCCGCGAATCAGGTCGCCAAAGCGCTGGACGATGACGCCGCCGCCGAGCATATTTCTCAGCCGGGCAATGGACTCGCCATAGCCATTGGAGTCTTTAAAGGGCTCGGAGAAATGCTTGGCCACCAGCAGGGCAAAGTTGGTATTGCCCGTCTGCTTGGCGGGGTCCTCATAGCTGTGGCCGTTGACGGTGATGATGCCGTTGGTGTTCTCGTTGACCACCACGCCCCTGGGATTCATACAGAAGGTGCGGACCAGATCCTCATATTTCGGGGTGCGGTAGACGAGCTTACTCTCGTAGAGTTCGTCGGTGATGTGCGAGAAGACCTCGGCAGGCAGTTCCACACGGACGCCCAGGTCGACGCGATTGCTGCGGGTGGGGATTTCCATCTGCTTGCAGACGGACTCCATCCACTTGCTCCCGCTGCGGCCCACGGAGATGATACACTTGTCGCAGGTATGGGTCTGGCCGTCCAGGATGACTCTGAAGCCCGGCTGCAGGGCCTCGACAGACTCCACCGGGGTGTCGAAGAAGAAACTGACCTTGTCCCGCAGATAGGCAAAGAGGTTCTCCAGGACGACATAGTTGATGTCGGTGCCCAGATGGCGCACAGACGCGTCCAGCAAATGCAGATCATTCTGGATGCAGATTTTCTTGAACTTGGTGCCGGCGGTGGAGTACAGCTTGGTCCCCGCGCCGCCGTAGGCCATGTTGATCTCGTCGACGTACTTCATCAGTTCGATGGCCCGCTGCTTGCCGATGTACTCATAGAGCGTGCCGCCGAAGTCGTTGGTGATGTTGTACTTGCCATCAGAGAAGGCACCCGCACCGCCGAAGCCGCTCATAATGGAGCAGGTCTTGCAGCCAATACAGGCCTTAATTTTATCGCCGTCGATGGGACAGCGGCGCTTTTCCAGGGCATGGCCTGCCTCGAAGACCGCCACTTTCAGATCCGGGCGCAGCCGGCTGAGCTCATATGCCGAATAAATGCCCCCGGGGCCGGCGCCAATGATAATCACGTCATAATGCATAGTGGTTCCTCCTGGGAAGGATATCAGATACCGCTGCGGAGATTCTGCCGGTCTGATGTTCGGTATTAAGGGGCTGGCAGAAGCGGTTGCCGCCGGACAGCGCCCGGCAGGCCCCCTGAGTCGATTGTCCCGCTTTATTTTAGCATGTTTTGGTGAGGCTTTCAAGTTGATTTGTGGCAAAGTATACCGCTTCACGTGCTGCAAGGCGGCTGTGCCCGGGGGGAATGGGCACAGCCGCCTTAAAAAGCAGGGGTTTTCCTGACCAAAGCGGGGAAAAATAAGGACCCCCATTGTCAAGCCCAGACGGCAGCCCCGGCAAAGACGGACCTGCGGGCGGCTGCGGCAGCCCATTTCCCGGCTATGCGCCGCGGTGCGGCTGATGGAGCAGGATAAGGAGCCAATAGCAGTTGCAACCGGGCGCGTTTGATGCTACAATAGAGACAAATTCCATTACCGCCAGGAGGTTTATGTTATGGCACTAATCATTACAAAAGATAACTTCGAGCAGAAAGTTCTCAAAAGCACGAAGCCCGTCCTGCTGGATTTCTGGGCCAGCTGGTGCGGCCCGTGCCGCATGGTCGGCCCCATCATCGAGGAGATTGCAGCAGAGCGCGAGGACATTGTCGTCGGCAAGGTCAATGTTGACGAGGAGCAGGAGCTGGCAGCCCAGTTCAGGATCTCCAGCATCCCAACCCTCGTGGTCATCAAAGACGGCAAAATCACCAACCAGGCCATGGGCGCCCGGCCCAAGGCGCAGATTCTGGCGCTGCTGTGAGCCCACCGCAGGGTCCAGGCCCTGCTTTTTGACAGGAGAGAATATCTATGGACCACATTTATGATATGATCATCGTGGGCGGCGGCCCCGGCGGTTACACCGCAGCCCTCTACGCTGCCCGCGCAGGCATGAAAACCGCCCTGATCGAGAAACTCAGCGCCGGCGGCCAGATGGCACTCACGGAGCAAATTGACAACTATCCCGGCTTTGAAGAGGGGATCGAGGGCTATGCCCTGGGCTTTAAAATGCAGCAGCAGGCAGAGCGCTTCGGCGCCGAGACCCTCTACAGTGAGGTCACCGGCCTACAGCTGAAGGAAGCGATCAAAACGGTGCAGACCGCCGACGGCAGTTATCAGGCCAAGACCGTTGTCCTGGCCACCGGCGCCAACCCCCGCCCCCTGGGTGTGGCAGGGGAGCAGGCCTGCCTCGGCCGGGGCATCCACTACTGCGCCTCCTGCGACGGGATGTTCTACAAGGACAAGACGGTCATGGTCGTCGGCGGCGGCAACACCGCCGCAGCGGATGCGCTGCTGCTCTCCCGGCTGTGCCGGAAGGTTATCCTCGTCCACCGCCGCGACACCCTCCGGGCCACAAAGCTCTACCACAGCTCCCCGGAGCAGGCAGAAAACGTCGAGTTCCGCTGGAACAGCGCCGTGGACGCCCTGCGCTTTGATGAGGAAGCCTTCCGGGGGGTCGCGCTGAAGAATCTGCAAACAGGTGAGGTCACCAATGTGGATTGCGACGGCGTCTTTGTGGCCATTGGCCGCAACCCGGCCACAGAATTGGTTCAAGGGCAGCTGGAGCTGGACCCCAGCGGTTATGTCCTGGCCGATGAGACCTGCCGCACGAACCTGCCCGGCGTCTTTGCCGTGGGCGACGTGCGCAGCAAAGCCCTGCGCCAGGTCATCACCGCCGCGGCTGACGGCGCTGTCGCGGCCTTCTACGCAGAGGAGTACCTTGCAGAACGGATGGAATAAAAAAGCGCTGCCGCCGCGACCAAGTCGCGGCGACAACGCTTTTTGTATGTTCCGCAATCTGGGCCGGGATACGCCTTTGAGAAGGAGCGCTTTTCAGAGATAGATGCAGAGAAAAGCGCGATTATCTCCCCTCCAGCCAAACATCAACTTCCTCCCGTTTTGGCGCCTCAAACCGCGCCTCAAACTTTGCCAGCAGTCCCTCGTCGACAAAATACACATCCGGCCCCGCAGCAGCGTTGCGCTTTGCAATGCGCCGATGCCATTCGGCCTCGTCGACATGGATGTAGTGCAGCTCGAAGGGGATGCCGCGCTGGGTGAAATAATTGCGCACAGTCTCCCGGCCGGCGCGCGTCCAGGGCCCCCAATCCAAAACCACATCCACACCCAACCGGACCAGTTCCGCCGCTTTTTTTAACAGATACGTCTGCGTCCGTGCGGCAAAAACATCGTGAGCCTCTCCCGCACCTTCGGGCCAGAGCGTGCGCATCAGTTCGTCGCAGGACAGCCGCGCCGCATCGAATTGCGCAGCGTAGGTGGTCTTGCCGCAGCAGAGCTTGCCGCAGATCAGAATGGCCTTAGACATGATCTCCCCCGTACAAAAGCCGGCGCAGCATCTGCGTGTTGTTCAAACGAAGGATCCTTATTCACTCTTGGTGAAGATCTTGTTGAGCAGAACCGTGGCGATGATGATGATGCCGATGACGATAAAAACGCCCAACCAGCCAGAGACCAGATAGCTCAGACCGGAGATAAAGTTCATAGGATTAAAAGTCATATCTGTTGCCTCCTTATATTACAGGAAGAAGTTGAGGATCAGGCCGCCGGCGATGACGGAGGCGATCTGACCGGAGACGTTGACGCCAATGGAGTGCATGAGCAAGAAGTTCTGCGGATCCTCCTGCAGGCCGATCTTGTGGACCACACGGCCGCTCATGGGGAAGGCAGAGATGCCGGCGGCGCCGATCATGGGGTTGATCTTCTTCTTGAGGAAGAGGTTCATAAACTTTGCCACCAGGATACCACCAGCGGTATCAAAGACAAAGGCGAACAGGCCCAGGCCCAGGATGAGCAGGGTGTCCGGCTTGAGGAAGGCCGCAGCCTGCATCTGCGTGGCAACCGTCAGGCCCAGGAAAATGGTGATCAGGTTGGCCAGGACCTTCTGCGCGGTCTCAGACAGGGAGTTGAGCACGCCGCACTCACGGATGAGGTTACCGAACATCAAAAAGCCGATCAAAGACACAGAAGCGGGGGCAACGACGCCGGCCACGATGGTGATGATGATCGGGAAGAGGATGCGGGTGGTCTTGGAGACGGTCCGCTGCTCATAGGGCATCCGGATCCGGCGCTCCTTTTTGGTGGTCATCAGCTTGATGACCGGCGGCTGGATGATGGGCACCAGGGCCATGTAGGAATAGGCGGCGACCATGATCGCGCCCTGATAGGCGGAGTTGAGCTTCTGGGACACGACGATGGAGGTGGGGCCGTCGGCGGCGCCGATGATGGCGATGGAGGCGGCGTCATTCCAGTCGAAGAACATGGAGGCCAGGCACAGCGTGAAGAAAATGCCGAACTGGGCCGCCGCGCCGAAGATCATCAGCTTGGGGTTTGACAGCAGCGGGCCGAAGTCGATCATTGCGCCGATGCCGATGAAGAGGATCAGCGGGAAAAGCTCGTTAGAGATACCGGCGCTAAAGAGCGTGCTCAGGGCGCCAACCTCAGCGCCCTGGGTGATCGCACCGGAGAACGGAATGTTGACCAGGATGGTGCCGAAGCCCATCGGCAGCAGCAGCGTGGGCTCCATCTCGTGGCGAATGGCCAGGTAAATCAGCAATCCGCCAATGACCCACATGACGATGTAGCGCCAGTCGGCCAGGGCTGCGATGTTTTCCCAAAGAAAACTCAGACCTTCTAAGATATTCATTTTTTACTCCCTTCTGGACAAAAGAAAAGACTTCTACTGCCCTTGCAGTAAAATGCCCTTGCAGTAAAAGTCTCGCTGTTAAAGGCAACCGCGGGCCGTCTGGCCGGGATGTCGCGGCAGCCACGGGCTATCCCGCCAGCTACTCCCTTTTTTCCAGTCATATTATAGCTCATTGTGGGCAGGCACGCAAGAGGAGAATTGCATTTCGTGAGAAAATTTGGTGCCTTGGCCCATCTTAACAGAATCTTAACGCCTTTCGTGGTATGATATATAGGTAGTACATTTAATCTGGAGGGAGTGCAATGCTGCGATCCAAACGCCAGCGCTTTGCCTGGCGCGACATTGGCTTTACGCTGCTGCCGCTGGCGCTGGCAATGGCGGTCTGCTTTGTGCTGCAGCCCTATGACAACAGCACCACGGAGATCTACGTGCCGCTGCTCTTTGTGCTGGCGGTGACCGTGGTGTCCCGGCTGACGGACGGGTATTTATATGGCATCGCCGCCTCAATCCTGGCGACCTTCTGCGTCAATTACGCCTTTACATACCCCTTTTTTGCCTTTAATTTCACGCTCACCGGCTATCCGCTGACCTTCCTGCTGCTGCTGTCGGTCTCTATCAGCGTCAGCATGCTGACCACACAGATCCGGCGCCAGGAGAAACTCCGCGCCGAGAGCGAAAAGGAGAAAATGCGCGCCAACCTCCTGCGGGCAGTGTCCCACGATCTGCGCACGCCGCTGACCTCCATCGTGGGCGCAGCCGACGCTTATTTGGAAAACGGCGACCGCATCTCCGAGGCGCGCAAAGCAGAACTCATCGCCGGCGTTCGGGACGAAGCCCAGTGGCTGGTCCGCGTGGTGGAGAATCTGCTGAGCGTCACCCGTGTCAGCGGCGGCGAGACCAGTCTGCGTACCCAGAGCGAGGCGGTGGAGGAGATCGTCGGCGAGGCCGCGCAGAAATTCAAAAAGCGCTTCCCCGCCTGCCAGGTCAGCGTCCAGGTCCCGGACGAGCTGCTCTTTGTGCCCATGGACGCCACGCTGATCGAACAGGTCATTATCAATCTCATGGAAAATGCTGTGGATCACGGCCAGCACTGTACGCACATCTGGCTGACCGTCCACTCAGAGGGCGGCAGCGCCGTCTTCTCCGTCACCGACGACGGCGCCGGCATCGCCCCGGAGATCTTGCCGGTGATGTTCGACGGTACGCTCCGCCGCACCGACCAATCCGACCGTGACGGCAAGCGCAATATGGGCATCGGCCTGTCCGTCTGCCTGAGCATCGTCCACGCCCACGGCGGCACCATGTCCGCTGAAAACCGCCCCGAGGGCGGCGCCCGTGTCCGATTTACCCTGCCAATGGAGGAAACAAAATGACCATCAAAGACCGTGTCCTGCTGATCGAGGACGAGCGAAGCATCGGCAACCTGATTGCAACCTTGTTGGAAGCCAACGGCTACGACGTCATCACCGCCCGCACCGGGCAGGAGGCCCTGAGCCTGGCAACCTCTCACTGCCCGGATGTGATCTTACTGGATCTTGGCCTGCCGGATATGGACGGCATGGAGATCCTGCGCGCTGTCCGGGAGTGGTCTGTGATCCCAATTTTGGTGGTCTCGGCCCGGACAGAGGAAAAGGACAAAGTCGCCGCCCTGGATGCCGGCGCCGACGACTACATCGTCAAACCCTTCGGTACCGCAGAGCTCCTGGCCCGCATCCGGGCCGCCATCCGCCACACCCGCACCGCCAGCGGCAATGCGCAGCTGGCCCACAGCGGCATCTTTACCGTCGGCGGCCTGAGCATCGACTACAACAGCCGGCGCGTCTACGTAGATGGCGTCGACGCCAACCTCACCCAAAACGAGTTTCGCCTGGTGGCCCTCCTGGGCCGCTATGCCGGACGGGTCATCACCTATGACGCCATCATCCGGCAGCTCTGGGGCCCCAACGTGAAAAACGACAACCAGATCCTGCGCGTCAACATGGCAAATATCCGCCGCAAGATCGAAAAAAACCCCGCCGACCCCCAGTACATTTTCACCGAAGCCCGCGTGGGCTACCGCATGGCCGACGCCGTGCCCGGGTACGAAACAGACGACAATAGCGATTGATTTTTGTCCCCTTCCCTGCTATCATAATATCACATAATTCGACAAATGCAGGTGAGTGAGAATGAAAAAAACACGAACGATTTTGGTCCTGCTGCTCATTGTGCTGCTTCTGGTGGCCATTGGGGCAGGACTATTCCTTTGGCGCAGGCAGGTGGCCAAAGCCGAAGCCGTCCGCCGGGCGGAGGCGGAACAGGCGGCCGAGGCGGCCCAGTACGCCGCTTATAATCCGTTCGCGCAGATGATAGACCGGCTCTCAGAAACCGCTCTGACCGTCACGGAAAACGGCCAGCAGATCGGAACGTATACATTAAGTGACCTGGGCCTGGCAGAGGAGGCTTACAACGCCGTCTGCGCGGCATTCACCCAGACCGAGCAGATGCTCCCTGCGGAGTTTGCCAAGCTGCCCTATGAGACAAAGCTGGCGGCGAAGGTGGAGGTCAAATCCCCCACCGTCACGGTTCCTCCGGAGGAGGCTGACTTAAGCCAGGTCCTGGCCGACCTGGACGCTGTGGAGCGCACTGCGGCGCAGGATGCCTATGTGGAGCTGTCTGGCGGGCGGTATACCATCCACGAAGAGGTCCCAGGCAACGAACTGCGCAGCGACGTGGTCACCCAAGCGTTATATGAGGCCCTGCGGGACACAAGCATTACGCCCCAGGCGCTCTGCGGCGCCAGTTTTGAGCTGACCGACTGCGACTGCTACGTGCAGCCGGAGGTCACTGCCCAGGGGGCAAACTTCGACTTTGACCAGCTGCTGCGGGAGGATCTCGACCGCTGCGTGCTGACGCTGGATTTTCGGGGCAGCGAAGAGACGCTCCGGGCTGCGGACTACGTCAGCATGGACGAGGGCGGCACACTGCACATCGACGAGGCGGCCCTGGCCGCCCAGGTGGACGTCTGGGCGGAGACTTACAATGCCCCTTACGCGCCCTACGTCCTGGATACCTATGTAGAAGGCCCGGTGGAAATGCACTTTTTGCAGGTGAACTACGCCCTGGACACCGCAGCGCTGACCGAGGCCGTCCAGGCGCAGCTGCTGGCCCTGGAGCCGGCTCAAATAGAAGCGCCCTTCCTGTGTACCAAGGGCGGCCAGAGCTTCAGCCTGGGGGACACCTACGTGGAGGTCGACATCAAAAACCAGGTGATGACCTACTTTAAGGATGGCGAGGTGTTCCTCACCACGGACATCGTCACCGGCTCGGCCTGGCTGTCGCCGACCCCGGAGGGCCTGTACAAGGTCGAGAACATGACCACAGACACCTGGCTCTTCGGCGAGGATTACACCGTCTATGTGGACTACTGGGTCGGCTTCATTGGCTTTTGGTACGGCCTGCACGACGCCAGCTGGCGCACCGAATTTGGCGGGGACAACTACCTGACAAACGGCTCCCACGGCTGCGTCAATACACCCACGGAGGCCATGAAGACCATCTATGAAAACATCGAGTTGGGCGTCCCGGTCATCGTCCACGGCCCTTACCGCAGCGGCAGCTAACCCATCGGTGCGGCAGGAAGACGCTTGTTATTGTATCCAAACAACCCGTATCCATGGGGATACGGGTTGTTTTTTGTTTTATTTCTAATTTTTCTTGACAAAGCATCGTTTAGCGTGTATGATAGTCAAAACTGAGCAGGCGATACCCGCAAGGGTATGGGGCCGGGTCACTTTGGTGACAGCAGAGCGTGAGCGCAAACACATCTGTGGGACAGTGCTGTCCCTACAGCTGTGTTTTTATCTTATTATGGAGGAATTTCATGCAAACGATCGATGAAAACCGCATCATTCGGCGATTGGCTGGCCTGGGCTTTGCCGGGAACCTGCTCCTGGCGATTTTGAAGCTCTGCGCCGGTGTCTTTGGCCACTCCGAGGCCATGGTCTCCGACGCAGTGAACTCCTTTTCCGACGTCGTGTCCACCATCGTGGCCACGGTCGGTGTGCGCATCTCCAAGCGCAGCGCTGACAAGTCCCACCCCTATGGCCACGAGCGGCTGGAGTCTGTGGCCTCGCTGCTGCTGGGTCTGCTGCTGCTGGGCACGGGCTTTACCGTGGGCAAGGGCGGCGTGGACACCATTGTCTCCGGCCATTATGCCGCCGTGCCAGCGCCAGGCGTGCTGGCCCTGGTCATTGCCCTGGTCTGCATTGCCGTCAAGGAGGGCATGTACCGCTATACCCGCCACTATGCAACGCTGCTCCAGTCCTCGGCCTTCATGGCCCAGGCCTTGGATCACCGCTCGGACGTCTTCTCAACCCTGGGCTCGGTTGTTGGCATCGTAGGCTCCATGCTGGGCTTCCCGGTGCTTGACAGCGTCGCCGCCGTGGTCATCTGCCTGTTTATTCTCAAGCTGGGCCTCAGCGTCTTCTGGAATGCGCTGAAGGATCTGCTGGACACCCCCATGAGCGATGAATACGAGGAGGCCATCCGGAACTTCGCCCTCTCCAACGACGGGGTTCTCGCGGTGGACGCCCTCCGCACCCGCCGCTTCGGCAACAAAGCCTACATCGATCTGGAGATTGCCATCGACGGTACGACCACGCTGGCCGACGCCCACGCTGTGGCCGAATCACTGCACGATGCCATCGAGGAGCGCTTCCCCAACGTCAAGCACATCATGATCCATGTCAACCCGGCCGCATAAGAGGCATTGCGCCGGTCTTCCTGTACTTATTGCAATAGGCGGCCAAGGGGCGCAATCCTGTGACCGAACAATGAAGACAGAACAGGCGCGGGCGGCCTGTTCTGTCTTGATTTTTATTCGGGGTATTTGCAAAACGGACACTTGGGGTAATCCATGTCGTGCAGCTTCCCGCAGCGAGGGCAGCGGACCTGGGCAATATGGTCGTCGCCGGGGGCGTCCTCTATGGGGGCGTCCTCTACCCGGAAAAACTCAATCTTGCCGCAATTTGGGCAGGCATAGATGGAGACCTCCATCGCCCCGGCCAGCAGATTCGGCAGATCCCCCAGCACCCAGCCGGTCTGCCCCAGCTGGAGCTTCTCGTCCCGCAGATAGCTCATGGGTGTCTGGCACCGCAGACAAGTCAGCCGCCGCATGTGGGGTCCCTCCTCAAAAGTTCGTGCTCTGGCTCAATTGTATCACAAAGGCCGGGACAATGCAACTTATCTCTTGACATGACGCTCCTTGTCTGTTAAAATAAAATGAATATTATGTAAGAATGGAAGTGATACAGCCTTATGGACAGTACCGCTGGCGACAGTCCCAATTGTACCCAGACTCCGAATTTATATTTGCTGTGGCATATCTGCGCCCGTTGTTAGGGAAGATATGTCGTTTTTTGTACCCATTTTCAGGAAGTATAATTGATCAAGGAGTTCTATTACACCATGCAAACTTACTTACCCATGCTGCTGGCCATGTTGCTGTGCATCATCGGCTCGGCGTATTTCTCGGCCACCGAGACAGCCTTTTCCTCTCTGAACAAAACGCGCCTGAAGGCGATGGCGGAGAAGGGAAACCGCAAGGCAGCCTTGTCGCTGCGTCTTGGAGAACAGTATGACAAGCTGATCTCCACCATCCTCATTGGCAACAACCTTGTCAACATCGCCTCGGCCTCCATCGGCACCGTGCTCTTCGTGGACCTGCTGGGCAGCAGCATAGGCCCCACAGTCTCTACCGTCGTCATCACCATTGTCGTGCTGATCTTTGGCGAGATCACCCCCAAGAGCGTTGCCAAGGATATGCCCGAACGCTTCTCCATGTTCTCCGCCCCACTGCTCAAGGGCCTGATCTGGCTGCTGACGCCGCTGAATTTTATCTTCTCGGCCTGGAAACGCTTCGTGGCAAAGGTTCTACGGCTGGAATCGGACAACGTCATGTCCCAGGAGGAGCTGCTTCTGCTGCTGGATGAGGTTGAGCAGGGCGGCGCCATCAACCAGGACGAGGGCGAGCTGATGCGCAACATCGTGGAGTTTGGCGACATGGAGGCCCAGGACATTCTGACCCACCGCACCGATCTGGAAGGCGTCCCCGTCGACGCCACCAAGGAGGAGATTGCCGACACCTTTACCCAGTCGCGGTATTCCCGCCTGCTGGTCTATGAAGAGAGCATGGACCATATCATCGGCATCCTCCACCAAAAGGATTTCTATGCCGGCAGCGGCGTCACCACCGCTCCCATTACAGACATCATGGCAAAGCCGATCTTCATCGGCCCGACGGAGAAGCTCAACGACCTGCTGCAGCTGCTGCAAAAACGCAAGGCGCACGTGGCGGTTGTCATTGACGAATACGGCGGTACCCAGGGCATCGTGACCATGGAAGACATTCTTGAGGAGCTGGTCGGCGAGATCTGGGACGAGCACGATGAGGTTGTGGAGCAAATTCGCCAGACCGGCGAACACAGCTACATCGTCGACGGCCTGACCAGTATGGATGATTTTTCGGCGCAGTTCGACCTGGATTGTCAGTCCGACAGCGTATCCCTGGGCGGCTGGGTGATGGAGCAGCTGGGCAGGGTGCCTGCCCCGGGCGACAGCTTCACCTATGAAACGCTGACGGTTACGGTCCTGAGCCTGGATGTCCACCGGGTGGACACGGTCCGCGTGGACGTTTCAGAGCCGGTTCAGCAGAGCTGACCGCACTGCCTGAGAGGGGCAACAGCCCCCGGCCGAACATCCCTTTGCTCTGCTTTGTCCGCCGCGGGCGGCAAACGCCGGGAGACTTTTTTGACACGTTAAGGCCTCGCCGCTGGGTACCAGCGGCGGGGCCTGCTTTGGTTTCAGATGCTTGTTTTCCTGGGCCTTACCGGGCCAGAATGGTCTTTACCACGTCTTTGCAGCCCTCGGCGGAGACGGTGACGGTGATCTCACCGGCTCCGGTGGGGCGAATGGCAGCCAAAGCATGACCATAAAAGCTGGTATAGGCGCTGTCAAAGAAATTCTCCTCGGTGCAGGGATTGCCGGAGCCCATGCCCTGGAGGATACCGGCGCCCTCGACGCTGACGCTGATTTTCTTGCTGATGCCCGGATTCAGACGGCCCTGGGCATCCACCAGGGAGATCTCCAGGTAAGAAAGGTCGGTGTCGTCGGCACGGATTTCACTGCGGTCTACACTGACCTCCAGCTCGACGGCCTCGTCCGCGGTCTCCAGCGCGAAACGGCCGGTCTCAACGCCGCCGGTGTAGACCACTGCCTCAACCTTACCGGGGGTGTAGATGGTGTCAAAAACTGTGCGGTAAGCGACGTCCTGGCCGGCGGATTCCTGGGCAATGGCCTGCCTTCCGACGCTCTTGCCGTTGATGAACAGCTCCGCCTCCTCGGCTTTGGCGTAGACATCCATGCGAATCGGCTTGCCCTCATAGCCGGGCCAGTTCCAGGAAGCAACGGTGCCGGGCCAGCTCCAGCCGCCGGTGGTAGGCTCCAGATCATAGGTCTCCGGGGTCTGGGCGGCGATGTACGGCTTGGTGCGGTGGCCCACGACAATCTCGCGGTAGTATCCCTGGGGGGTCTGGACGCCGATGAGATCGAAGTCGGCGTCATAGGCAATGAGCCAGGGATAGGGGTTGGTGTGGGAGCTGGCGCGCTGATTCTTGTAGCTGTCGCGGCCAATGCCCGCCTCCCCCAGATAGTCGAAGGCGGTCCAGACGAAGTCGCCTATGACCTGGGGGTGCTCCTGGACGACTTTCCAGTTGGCGGCCAGATCCTTGGGGAAGGTCTCAGCCCCCACGGCGATCCAGTTGTCAAAGTTGGCGATGTCGTAGGTGTGGCGGCCGGTGGCGTAGTTGTAGCCAGCAATGTCCATGGCCTCATAGGACTCCTGGGTGGCGCCCACGACCACCGGGTGCAGCGCGACGCTGTTCATCGCATCGCCAGCAGAGGCCATATCGGAGTTAAGCTCCCCGGAGGCCTGCTTCTTGCGCTCTTCCATAATCTTGCGCATGAGGTCCATGGCGCCGATCATGTTGTTGAGGCCAGCGGTGGTGTAGCGGGTGGTGTCGTAGGAGCGAACCAGGTTGCAGAGCATGCGGTAGGTTTTTGCGCCGGCGGGGCGGCCGGACTCCAGAATCTCATTGCCCACAGAGTACATGACAACACAGGGGTGGTTATAATCCTTCAGGACCATGTCCTTGACATCCTCTTCCCAGCGGAAGTTAATCATGTTGCCGTAGTCATAGGGATTCTTGGAGCTCTGCCACATGTCGGTCAGCTCGTCCATGACGGCCAGGCCGTATTTGTCGCATGCCTTTAAAAGCGCCTTGGACGCCGGATGGTGGGCCATACGGATGGCGTTGTAACCGGCGGACTTGAGCTTCTCAACCCGGCGCTCCTCGGCCCGCTCGATGGTGGCCGCGCCGATGATGCCGTTGTCGTGGTGGATGCAGCCGCCGTAGAGCTTGACGGCCTTGCCATTGATGGCCAGGCCCCGGACGGAGTCGAGCGTCAGGACGCGGATGCCGAAGGTGTCGATGCTGGTCTCGTCGATGAGGGTGTCGCCCTCGGTGACCTGAATGTGAACCTGGTAGCAGTTGGGATGATCCAGATCCCACAGCTTTGGGGCCTTGACATACAGGCGGGAGCTCAGGGTCTCCACATCGCCAGTGGCAATGTGGACCTTCTGCCGGTCCTGGCAGGCGATGGCGCCATCGGCGTCGGTCATGGTCAAGGTGACGACGACGCTGCGGTTGGTCAGGCCCTCATTGGCCAGCTTCATCTGGGCATGGAGCGAGGCCACCTCGCTGTCAGCGGCCAGGGTGGTGATCTTCACACCGTTGTGAACCAGGTGGACCGGGTCGGCCACGTAGAGGTTGACATTGCGGTAAATGCCAGCGCCGGCGTACCAGCGGGAGTCCTTGTCGGTGTGGAGCTTGACGGTCAGGGTGTTCTCCGCGCCGTAGTTGAGCAGCTTGTCCATGGGCAGGGTAAAGCCGGCATAGCCGTTGGGGCACTGGCCCAGGAAATCGCTGTTGAGATAGACCCGGGCATTCATATACACGCCCTCAAACTCGATGCTCACGCGCTTCTGGGCCCACTCGGCGGGTGCATAGAAGGTCTTGGTGTACAGATATGCGCCGTTGGGATAAAAGGCCTTGTTGGTGCCGCTGGGGGCATCGGGGGTACGGTACTCGTGGATGGTCGCGTCATGGGGCAGGGTGATCGCCATGGGGGGCTTGGCGTTTTCCAGCTGACGGGCAAAGATATTGCCGCCCAGCCCGGACTCGTAGGTCCAGCCGGCATTGAAAGAAATGGCTTTCATCGTGGATCATCCTTTCGTTATGATTAGGCAAATTGCTCCTATTGCGTTGTAACCTTACAAATTGAACTATACCACGCAGAGGTCTTGATTGCAATTCATTTTTATGTCAGACCGTTGGAGTATTCTATCAGCTTTGACCTGTTGATAGAATAATGAAATCTTAAGGGCGAATGGATTGTATCCCAGGCGAGAAACTGGTATGATAGAAGCAGGAAAGGGAGGGAGCAATGTGTACCACATTCTTGTTTGTGACGACGAGCGCGATATCGTCTCTGCGCTGAAAATATACCTGCGGGATTACACGGTCCACGAGGCCTACACCGGCAAGGAGGCGCTGAACATCCTGGCCCGAGAGCCCATCCAGCTGATCCTGCTGGACATCATGATGCCCGAGATGGACGGCATCACCGCCCTGGCCCACATCCGGGAGACATCCAACGTCCCAGTCATCCTGCTGACAGCCAAGAGCGAGGACTCTGACAAGGTCCTGGGCCTGGACGTGGGCGCGGACGATTACATCACCAAGCCCTTCAACCCCGTAGAGGTCCTGGCCCGGGTTCGCTCCCAGCTGCGGCGCTACTTGCAGCTGGGCGGCGGCAACATCCCGGCAGGGAAGCTCCGCTGCGGCGGCATCGAGCTGGATGACGAGGCAAAGCTCGTCACCCTGGACGGCGAACCCGTGGCCCTGACGCCCAAGGAATACGACATCCTGCATCTGCTCATGCGCAGCCCGGGCAAGGTCTTCTCCCCGGCGGAGATCTATCAGCAGGTCTGGCAGGAGATGCCGCTCTCGGCGGAGCGCACCGTGGCGGTCCATATCCGCCACCTGCGGGAGAAGCTGGAACACGACCCCGCAGAACCCCGCTGGCTGAAGGTCGTCTGGGGCAAGGGCTATAAGATGGAGGTGGAAAAATGAAGTCCCTCTCCCACCGCTGGCCCGCGAAGCTGATTGCCTGGCTGCTGCTGGCCGCGGCGGTCACGGTGCTGCTGTGCAGCGCTGTGGGCACCGGCCTCTGGTACGGCTACGGCGGCAACTACGATGGCGGCAGCTATCTGCGCAGCGAATTGCTCTCCGGGGTCTGCGCCAGGGCTGCGGGCAACGTCTACTACTCATACTATCCAGCGGTAAAAAACAACACCGTCCGGGTGGCGTATTGGCAGAGCTTTTACTCGCGCCAAAACAGCAACTTTTCCTTTACCCTGACCGACGCCCAGGGGGAGATCCTGCTGCAAAACTACACAGTAGAACCGTCTCAGTACGACTTTGAAACCAGTTTCACCACCCCAACGACCATCCAGCGGACCATCCACGAGACCTTCCCCACGGCAGAGGCCGCAGAAGACTATCTCAGCAGCCTCAGCGCCTCGGAGTATGTGGACTCGCTGGACATCAGCCCCAGCAAGTGGCGCTACTATATCACCTGTACGCTGGAGCGGCGGCCCCAGGAGGAGACGGCTGCGGGCGATGGGCAGGAAGAACCGGCCGAAGAACCGGTCGAACCGGTGGAAGTCGTGGCCGCCGCAGACGGCTGCAACACCTATTATTTTAGCAGCCAAGAGGACCTCGCCCGCTGGCAGAGCCAGCAGGAGCGCAGCTACAGTCTCTACCCTCAGGAATACGGCGAGGAGCCGGTGGAATTCACCCTCCAGGCGGAGATTTACCGCACCGAGACGGTCCATCTGACGGCGGCTATCCCGCTGCTGCACGAAATGCAGGCCAAGGATGGAATCTACTTCCGCCTTATGCTGCTGCAAGCGCTCAGAGATGGACAAAAGGCCCTGATCCCGCTGGTGGTGAGCAGCGCAGCCCTGTGTTTGCTGCTGCTGATCTTCCTGTTCTGCGGCGCCGGCCGCCGCCCAGGCTCGGAGGAGGTGCATCTGAGCTGGCTCGACCGCATCCCCTTCGAGCTTCTGGGTCTGGCAGGAATTCTGGCCTGCTGCATCCCCTTTGCCATCAAGATGGAGGTGAGCATCTACAGCAACCTGTGGGTGCTGCCGGTGCTGCTGGGCATCACCGTGCTGGCCCTTTTGCTGTGTCTGTGCTTTTTATGCAGCGCCGCCGTCCGGGTGAAAACCCGCCGCTTTTGGCGCAGCACCATCATCGGCTGGGTGGTCTGGATCTGCTGGAAAGGTTCCCTCAAACTGGGCCGAGGGATACGATATATCCTCAACGGCCTGCCCCTGGTGTGGCAGATTGCCGTGGGATGGCTGGTGCTGAGCTTCCTGGAGCTGCTGCTGGGCATGGCCTTCCAGAGCAATACCTTCCTCTGGGTGCTCGAGCGGCTGCTGCTGACCCCGGTGCTGCTGATCTTGGGGATTCAGCTGACCCGTCTGCACCAGGGCGCCCACCGCATCGCCGAGGGCGACCTGAGCACCGAGATCGACCTGCGCTACATGGTCGGCGACATCCGCCGCCACGGGCAGGACCTCAACAGCATCACCGACGGCCTGCACACCGCCGTGGAGGAGCGGATGCGCAGTGAGCGGCTGAAAACCGAGCTGATCACCAACGTCAGCCACGACATCAAAACCCCTCTGACCTCCATCGTCAATTACGTCGACCTGCTGTCCCAGGAGGAGATGCCCTCAGAGACTGCCAGGGAGTATCTGGACGTGCTCAAGCGCCAGTCCGAGCGGCTGCGGAAGCTGACGGTAGACCTGGTGGAGGCCTCCAAGGCGGCTACAGGCAACGTCGAGGTCCGCGCGGAGGCCATGGACGTCAACGTCCTGCTGGCACAGACCACCGGAGAGTTTGAGGAAAAGCTCCGCGACCTGCAATTGGAGCCCGTGCTGACCCTGGGGCAGACGCCGCTGATGATTTACGCCGACGGGCGGCTGCTCTGGCGGGTGTTTGACAACCTGATGAACAATATCTGCAAGTACGCCCTCCCCGGCACCCGGGTCTATCTCTCCGCGCAGAAGCTTGGAGAACAGGTGGAGATCAACTTCCGCAACATCTCCCGCTACGCGCTCAACGTCTCCAGCGATGAGCTCATCGAGCGCTTTGTCCGGGGCGATGAGTCGCGTCACACCGAAGGCAGCGGCCTGGGCCTGAGCATCGCCAAGAGCCTGGTCGATTTGCAGGGCGGCAGCTTCGAGCTGACCGTCGACGGAGATCTGTTTAAAGCCACCATCCGCTTTGAGGCCGTATAAAAAGCAGAGCCAGGACGATGTCCTGGCTCTGCTGAAATATGTGTTACCGGCGGCGCGAGCGGGTCTTGTGCTCAGAATACTGCCGCACAGAGCTCAGCTTGCTGTCAGAATCCGCCATGAAGGCCTTGAGCTTATCCTCAAAGGTCTGGGGCTCACGGGGGGCCGCGCTATTGTTGTTGCGGGGGGCGCTGCTGCCCTGGCGGCGCGGCGGCTGGCCAGCGGAACGCGGGGGCGGATCGATCGCTTTTTTGATCGACAGGTTGATCTTCCCGGCCGGGTCGATGGCCAAGATCTTGACCTTGACCTCCTGACCCTCGGTCAGGTGATCGCGAATGTTGTTGACGTAGGTATTGGCTACCTCAGAGATATGCACCATGCCGGTCTTCCCGCCGGGCAGCGCGACAAATGCGCCAAAATTGGTGATACCGGTTACCTTACCCTCTGCAATTGCTCCAACTGCAAGCTCCATACTGTGTGCCCAGTCCTCCTTAGAAATCCATCAATCGCCCAGGTTGTAGAAGATAATCTCGCCCTCAGTCACGAGCCCCAGCTTATTGCGGGCGACTTCCTCGACGCCCTCGCGGGAACCGACGCGCTCGATGGCCTGCTGCAGGCGCTGGTTTTCCTGCTCTGTGGCGCTGATCTCCTCGCGGAGCGTGGCGTTGGCCTCGTCCTGCTGGCTGATCTGCGTTTGCAGAGACAGCAGCGTAACGATAGCGTACACAGCCAGGGCCAGGACGATCAACCTGGTAAGGATCGATGATTTCGCTAGACGCATGACGGTTTTTCCTCGTTTCTTTGGGGTGGATCACCGGCCGACACCGGGACACGACTATTGTAAACCTTTTTCGGCCAAAATGGAAGACCTTTTTTGCTTTTTTTCGCAGAAAAGCGGAAGCTTTTTTCAGCGGCAGGGTCAAAAGCGTCAGCACCCGGCCCATAATTCCCAGTATTTTACATAACAAAAACAACACCGGTCGGCTGAGGGTCAAAAACCACCCCAGCGCCGCCAGGCCCATGACGCCCAAGGCCAGCAGCCGCAGCCGCCCGCGCCCGGGGTAGAGCATGAAGCCCCACAGGGCGATCAAACACAGCAGGCAAAAGCAGACATCCCACAGGTGGCGCAGGCCCAGACTCCGGCGCAGAGCGCGGAAGACATCATAGATAGCGGCCAGAGCGGCGCCCCACAGCAGCGCCCAGCCCAGCTCCGCCGCCTGGACAGCAATGGACAGCTCCATCAGCGTCCCCCCTCCCGGCGGGCAGTCGAATGATTGGCGTAAGACATAGCTTGGCCTCCTGTGGGGTTTGTGGTAGTGCTATTGTATGCGCAGGAGTGGCTGGGTAGAACGTCAAAAATATCAATAATTTAGTTTTGATATTTGTTTGTATTGACAGCATCCAATACGTGCGATACGATCTGGCCTCAGCATTGCCCTTCCGCGCTTCCTGCAAACCGACGCTGCGGGATGGCGCAGGACAACAACGCCCGGGTGCAAGCACGCTTGCATCCGGGCGCTTTGGCTTCTCAGCGGAAGAGGCGGGAGAAGAAGCCGCCCTCGCGGCTGTCGCTCTCGTAGGTGAGGCTGTCCACCTGCCCGTCCAGGCGGACCTCGCCGCCCTCCAGGCTGAGCATCTCCAGATGCAGCTGCTCCCCCCGGACCACCAGCGTTCCGCGGACCGTCAGCAGGACGACCATCTGCTCATCAAAGCTCTCCACATCGCTGACGCCGCTGACACTCAGCCGTCCGCGCCCGTCCAGGGTCAGCTTGTGCGCGGTCTCCAGCACGCGCTCTTCATAGGCATAGGGCATATCCATTCTCCTTCGTTGCAGTGTTTGCTTCATCCTATGCACAAGAAGCGGGAGTTAGAATGCCCTGCCTGAGATTGGCCGTTTATTTCTGCTTGTTGGACGGACCTGAGCCGGACCTTCCCCCTGCGCCCAGTTCGGGGCGCGCTGTTTGGATGCAAAGAAGCGTTCCGCAGCAGACCTGCTGCGGAACGCTTCTTCAAACTCAGATCAGGTTCATCACAAAGGTGATGAGCAGGAACACCAGCGCAACCCACTTGGTGCCCTTGGCCAACTTGGCGTCAACGCCTTTGGCCTTGTTGCGGGACAAAAAGGTGTCCGCGCCGCCGGCAATGGCGCCGGACAGGCCGGCCTTCTTGCCGGACTGGAGCACAATGACCACGATCAGAAACAGCGCTGCAAGCACCTGCAGCACCGTCAGAACAACGAGCAGAGCATTCATGGAAAAACCTCCCCTACAAAAAGAGTATAGTGGCCCCATCTGGTCACAATTCTTTACCATGATACCACATTCAAACACAGATTGCAAGGCCTATTTACGGCCCGAGCTGCGAAAAAAGATATCATTAGGAGAATCCGGCATAGCTTTTTGCAGCTGCTTCTGTTATCATAGAGGTATCCCATTCTAGGAGTGTTTTTATGGTCTCTCTGCTGCTGGCTATCATCTATCTTTCCTTTGTCAGCCTCGGCCTGCCGGATTCGCTGGTGGGGTCCGGCTGGCCTGTCATGTACCCGGAGCTGGGGGTCCCGGTCTCCTTCGCCGGGCTGCTGACCTCCATCATCGCGGCCGGTACCATCGCCTCCAGTCTCGTATCCGAGCGCGTGACCCATCGCTTTGGTACCGGCTGCGTCACCGTCGTCAGCGTCCTGCTGACGGCCCTGGCGCTGCTGGGCTTCTCCGTCTGCCGGCGCTTTTGGCTCATGTGCCTGATCGCCGTTCCCTATGGCCTCGGCGCCGGGGCCATCGACGCCGCGCTGAACAACTACGTGGCCCTGCACTACAACTCCCGCCAGATGAGCTGGCTGCATTGCTTCTGGGGCGTTGGCACTTCCATCAGCCCGTACATCATGTCCTATGCCCTGGGCAGCAACCTGGGCTGGGCCGGCGGATACCGCATTGTCGGCTTGATCCAGCTGGCCATCACCCTCGTCCTGTTCCTGAGCCTGCCCCTGTGGAAGGGCCGCGCAAGCAGCGGGCCCGCCGCAGCCGGCGAGAAGGTCAAGCCCCTGGGCCTGGTGCAGTCCTTTCAGCTGCCCGGGGCAGCATGCGTGTTCATTGCGTTCTTTTGCTATTGCGGCATCGAGTACACCGCCGGTCTCTGGGCCACCAGTTACCTGAACCTCTATCACGGCGTCGATGAGCAGACGGCAGCCAGCTGCGCCTCGCTGTTCTATCTGGGCATCACCGCCGGCCGGTTTGTGACAGGCTTCATCGCTGACCGCTTCGGCGACCGAAACATGATCCGCATGGGCCTGTTGGTGATTGTGTGCGGCTGCGTCATTGTGGCGCTGCCCATCAACGCAGCGCTGCTGCCCATGGCCGGTATCATCATCATCGGTCTGGGCTGCGCACCGGTCTACCCGGCCTTTATCCACGCCACGCCGGCCCTCTTTGGCGCGCAGAACTCCCAAGCCATCATCGGCATCCAGATGGCCTGCGCCTATGTGGGCTCTCTGCTGCTGCCGCCGCTCTTCGGCCTGCTGGGGGAGCACATTACCATGGCGCTGTATCCCTTTTTCATCGCGTTTTTTGTGCTCCTATCCTATGCAATGCAGTCGATCCTGTACAGGAAACGGAGGGCATAAGTCCACGCCCTGATACTTTTTCCTCTGCTGCGGCTGGGCCTAGGGCGTCCCAGAGTATCGCGCATATGCTTGAGCTGCAAAAGAACTTCTATCCCCCCAAGGAGGACTGACATGGCAACGTTCCAACTAACTGATCTGCTGGTGGAATATCAGCACGCCCCCGTAGGCATCGACGAGGCCCGGCCCCGCTTCAGCTGGAAGGCTGCGGCGGAGGGCCGCGGCTGGAAACAGGCATCCTACCGGATTGTCTGCAAGCGGGGCGATGCGCTTGTCTGGGACAGCGGCGAGGTCTGCACCGACAACGCCCTGAACATCGTCTACAGCGGCGCGGCGCTGGAGCCCTGCACCGCCTACCGCTGGACTCTGACCGTCACCGACACCCGCGGCCAGAGCGTCACCGCCAGCTCCGGCTTTGAGACCGGCCTGATGGACCCCAGCCAAGCCGCCTGGGAGGGCGCCCAGTGGATCGGCCCCGGCGATGAAGACCTCACCTTCGCTGCGCACTACCTCAGCGTCTTTCGCATCGACATCCCCATGACCATCGCCGAGGGCTCGGCCAGGGCCGCCTTTGTCATGGGCGCCAACGATCACCGGCTGATGCACCCAGACCTGAACATTCAAGGCGTCGCGTCCGCTCCGGGGGAGAGCTACATCGCCTGGGAGCTGGATGTCTCCTCTATCCCCGCAAGGCTGCACTGCTACCGCGTGGGCTATGACCCCTCTGACAGCGCCCAGACGCCCTTTCAATCCGTCCGGATCGACCAGGAGCTGATCAGCGCCGCCAACGCCCACAAGACCCACGTTTTGACGCTGGCCTGCTGCTATGGCCTTTTTGAGCTCTACCTGGATGGCAAGGCCCTGCTCAAGCCCGATCCCGACACGGCGCCGATGATGGGCCGCTTTGCCAAACCTACCTGGAACCTCAACCCCGTGGGCAGCGGCAACAACTTCATCAGCTACCCCATGGTCTGTGACGTCGGCTTCAAGGTCGAGGCCGGTCAGTCGGTGCGCTTTGGCAAGCTCAAAATCTACAACTACCGCAAGCCCTTCAACGCCCTGTGCAATGGATGGCCTGCCGCCTTTGACGCCCTCAGAGACGGCGAGGACCTGCTGCTGGACGGCGGCGAGCGGGGGCTGATGCAGACAGCAGACCCCTCCAACGAGGGCGTGCCCCTGCTGCGCAGGGAGTTTGCGGCCAGGCCAGGGCTGGTCAGCGCCCGCGCCTACATCACCGCCCGGGGGGTCTACAATCTCTACTGCAACGGTACCCTTGTCAACGACGGCGAGTGGTTTAACCCCGGCTGCACCCAGTATAACCTCACCCATCTGTACCAGACCTACGATGTCACCAGCCTCATTGGCCGGAACAACGCCCTGGCTGTGGAGCTGGGCGAGGGCTGGTGGAGCGGCGCCATCACCTTCCAGGGCGAAAACTGGAACTTCTTCGGCGACCGCAGCAGCCTGCTGCTGAAGCTGGTGCTGCGCTATGCCGACGGCACAAGAGAGTGCATCGTCTCCGATGGGAGCTGGAAGATCAGCTTCGACGGTCCCATCCGCTACAGCAGCTTCTTCCAGGGCGAGCGCTACGATATGCGCCGGCGCGCCGCATTCGAGGGCTGGACAAAACCCGGCTACGACGACGCGGCTTGGAAATGCGCCGAGATCGTCCCCCTGAACGAGCACACTGCTTTCATGGAGGAAGTCTCTGGGCCCTTTGGGGGCAGGAATTCTTTGGAGTACAGGCCCCAGCTGCTGGGTCAGATTGGGCCTGCGGTCGGTGTGGCCGAGGTCCTAACCGCCAAGGCCCTCCTTCAGCCGCGCCCGGGTGTCTATGTCTACGACATGGGCCAGAACCTGGCGGGCGTCCCCGTCGTCCGCTTCCGCCAGGGCAGGGGCGGGCAGCTGGTCACCCTGCGCTTTGCCGAGGTACTCTACCCCGACCTGCCGGAGTACAGCGGCAATGCCGGCATGATCATGCTGGAGAATATCCGCGCCGCCCTGAGTCAGGACCTGGTCACCCTGGCCGAAGGCGACCACAGCTGGAACGGCACCTTTACCTTCCATGGCTACCGCTACATCGAGATCACCGGCATTGACAAGCCGCTGCCCCTGGAGGATGTGCGCAGCTGGTCCCTGAGCTCTGTGACCAAGCTGGCGGCGGGCCTGGAGACCTCTAACGCCATGGTCAACCAGCTCTGGAGCAACATCACCTGGTCCCTGCGCGATAATTTTATCTCCATCCCCACCGACTGCCCGCAGCGCAATGAGCGGATGGGATGGAGCGGCGATATCAGCGTCTTCTCCCGTACCGCGACCTATCTGGCAGATTGCCCAGGCTTCCTGCGCCGTCAGACCCGGGCCCTCCGGGACACCCAGGACAAAAATGGCCGGTTTGCGGACATTGCGCCCCTGGGCGGCGGCTTTGGCGGCGTCCTCTGGGGCAGTGCCGGCGTGACGGTGCCCTGGGAGAGCTACCGGCAGTTTGGCGACACCCGCGTCCTGGAAGCGCAGGCCGAAGCCATGTTTGCCTATATGCGCTTTTTGAAGGCTTCCTGCCGCCCCGAGGACGGCATCGTCAATGACGGTCCCCTGGGCGACTGGCTGGGCCCGCAGGTCTATATGACCGAGGCCAGCCTGCTCTGGCAGGCCTACTACGTCTTTGACCTGGGCATCTGCGTCCAGAGTGCGAAGCTTCTGGGGCGCGAGGCCGAGGCGGCGGAGTTCGCCGCGGACTACGCCCAGGCAAAGGCCAATTTCAACCGGGTCTTTATTGATCCCCGGAGCCATCAGACCGTCTTTTCCTCTGAGCGCGCCGCCAAGGGCGAGGAGATGCGCATGGGCCCTCCCAGCCAGACGGACCGCAGCAGCCCGCTGCCGCCCAAGGCCCCCTCGGGCAAGTACCTGATGGATACCCAGACCTCCTATGCCGTGCCCCTGGCCCTGGGCGTTCTGGCCCAGGAGCACATCACTCCCTGCCAGGCGCTGCTGGCCGCCGCTGTCAGCCGCGAGAATCCAGATCAGGAGGGCATCATGCGCCCGGTCAACAGCCTCATGACCGGCTTCATCGGCACGGCCTGGATCAGCCAGGCCCTGAATGACGCCGGGGAGGATGCCCTGGCCTATCGCCTGCTGCAAAATGACCAGTATCCCTCCTGGCTATACAGCGTCAAGAACGGCGCTACCACCATTTGGGAGCGTCTGAACTCCTATACCGTTGAAAACGGCTTTGGAGGCAACAACGCCATGAACTCCTTTAACCACTACTCTTTCGGCGCCGTCGGCGCCTGGATGTGCCAGAGCGTCATCGGCATTCGCCGCGATGAGGCCCCCGCCAGCTTCCGCCTGGCCCCGGTGCCCGATCCCGACGGCGTCATGACCTGGGCCAAGGGCCATGTGGACACCGTCCGGGGTACCTATGCGTGCAGCTGGGAGAAGACGCCCGAGGGCTATACCTACACCCTCACCGTTCCCGCCGGCGTCAGCGCGCCCGTGACCCTGAAGGCCCCCTCTCTGGAGGCCGTCACTGAGTCTGGCAAGGCGCTCGGGGAGGCGTGCTGCGTCTGCGGCGCCGCCTGGGCCAATGGCGAGGTCAGCTGTACCGTCGGCTCCGGCTGCTACACCTTCCGCGTCAAAGAGTAAGCGCTCGACCCTTGGTCATTGACTCAAATGATCGTGTTTAGGAGGAAGTATCAATGGATCGCAAACCCGAAAATCCCGTGACTTTTTTTGAATCCCTGAAGCAGAGCCGGTTTGAGGCCTGGCGAGAGATGCGCGAGGGCATGCTGGCCGAGGGATGGACTCGCGTCATGCTCTGGCAGGGCGACGCGCCCAATTGGAATCCCCAGGTCCAGGACCAGGACCCACCTTCCCTCTATGTCAAGCGGCCCATCCTGCCGGGCCGGGGGATGCTGATCGTCTGCGCCGGCGGCGGCTTCCTGTTTAAATCCTGGAACGAGGCCAAGCCAGTGGCAGAGTACTTCTACGCCAAGGGCTTTAACACCTGCGTCCTGGACTACCGTGTCGGCCCCTATGCCCAGCCGGACGCCTGCGCCGACGGCCTGCGGGCGGTCCGGGTCGTCCGCGCCAACGCTGCGGCGTGGGGCATCCCTGGGGGCAAGATCGCCATCGGCGGCTTCTCCGCCGGCGGCATGCTCACCGGCATGGTCTGCACCCGTTTTGACTATGGCAAGCCCGAGGCCGCCGACCCCGTCGAGCGCTTCTCCAGCCGGCCTGACGCCGGGCTGGTACTCTACGGCGCGTTCCAGGGCATGGATGCCAGCCAGGGCAGCGGGCTTGGCTTCGACAACCAAAAACAAAACGAATACGCCCGGATGAACAACGTCAAAAACCTCCGCTGGGACTGCCCACCCTTTTTTATTTTTCAAACCCACAGCGACGATCCCTCTCTGGCTATGAAATGGGGGTTGGAGTGTGCTGAGCGCGGCATTCCCTTCGTCGTCCACACCTTCCGTGACGGCGCCCACGGCAATGGACTATACAATGGCAAGGACGAGACCCAGGACGTCCCGCACACCGCCAAATGGGCGGAGCTGGCTGCCGACTGGCTGGAAGACAACGGCTTTTAAAGGAGCCAAACCATGATTTTTGAAGCAGCAAACAAATCCGACTTAGATGGGGTCTATGCCCTGTATCAGGCCGCAATTGGGGGAGAATTCTGCACCTGGGATGAGGAATACCCCGGGTGGGAACAGATCCGCCACGACTTTGCCGGCGGCGGCTTATATGTCCTCCGGGATGGGGAAACCCTCGCCGGAGCGCTGTCTGTCCTGCCGGAAAATGAGATGGACGGCTTTGACTGCTGGGCTATGCGCCAGGGGGCCCAGGAGATCGGGCGCATCACCGTGGCGCAGGCGTACCGCGGCCACGGTTTGGCCGGGCGCATGGTCGGTGAAGCCATGGACCGGCTCCGGGCCCTGGGCCGCAGCGCCATTCACCTCTCTACGCCGACCATCAATCTCCCCGCGCAGAAAACCTATGCCAAGCTGGGCTTCACCGTCGTCGGGGAGCGAGAAATGTACGGAGGAAAGTTCTTTTTATTGGAGAAAATCCTATGAATATCTATGATAATACAGCGTTCTTTGCCGCATACGCGGCCATGGACCGCAGCAAAGGCGGGCTGGAGGCCGCCGGGGAATGGCACCAGCTACAGCCCCTGTTTCCGGATCTGAGGGGGGCGGCGGTGCTCGACTTGGGCTGCGGCTACGGCTGGCACTGTCGTTATGCAGCCCGGCAGGGTGCGGCGTCGGTGCTGGGCATCGACAGCAGCCAGAAGATGCTTTCCGCCGCGGCCGCGATGACCAGCGACGCCCGCATCCGTTATGAGCACTGCGGGCTGGAGGAATTTGCCTACCCTGCTGCGCGCTATGATCTGGTGCTTTCAAATCTGGTGCTGCACTACATCGAGAACCTGGACGCCGTCTACGGCCAGGTTTACAGGACGCTCAAGCCCGGGGGCTGCTTCTTATTTAACATCGAGCACCCTTGTTTTACCGCCGGGGTTGGGCAGGACTGGGTCTGGGAGGGCGAGCGCCCCAAGCACTGGCCCATCGACAATTATTTCTACCCAGGCCAGCGGCAAACGAACTTTTTAGGGCAAACCGTTCTGAAATATCACCATACCCTCACACAGATCCTAATGGGGCTCTTGGACTGCGGCTTCCGGCTGGAAGTCGTGGAGGAGGCCATGCCTCCGGCGCAGTGGATGCACCTGCCCGGCATGGCCGACGAGATGCGCCGGCCGATGATGCTGCTGGTGCGGGCGCGAAAAGAACGTCCCTGAGGCCCGCGCATCCATCCGCTGCGGGGGCAGCAAAAAGCACCGGGCCGGCTGCAAGCTTGCAGCCGGCCCGGCGGTGTACTTTATTCTTCCCAGGAGTGCCAGATATTCTGGACGTCGTCATCATCTTCCATGACGTCGATGAGCTTTTCCATGTTCTTGATGTCCTCCGGGTCTTCCAGCTTTTGATAGTTCTGCGGAACCATCTCGATCTGGGCGGAGACGAACTTGTAGCCCTTGGCCTCCAGAGCAGCGGCGACCGTGTTGAAGTCGTCCGGCTCGGTGTAGATGGTGAAGACGCTCTCCTCTGCCTCAAAATCAGAGGCGCCGGCGTCCAGGGCGTCCATCATGACGGTGTCTTCCTCATAGTCCCCGTCCTCGTTGTCGATGACCAGCACGCCCTTTTCATCAAAGCTCCACGCGACGCAGCCGGTGGCGCCGAGGCCCTTGCCGAACTTATCCAGATAGTGGCGCATATTGGCTGCGGTGCGGTTGCGGTTGTCGGTCATGGCCTGGACAATGACTGCCACGCCGCCAGGGCCGTAGCCTTCGTAGGTGACGGACTCGTAGTTGTCGGTGTTGCCGGAGCCCAGGGCCTTCTCGATGGTGCGCTTGATGTTGTCGTTGGGCATATTGGCCGCCTTGGCCTTGGCGATGACGGTGGCCAGACGGGAGTTGTTGTTGG
>CALWWH010000271.1 GCA_944385195.1 uncultured Oscillospiraceae bacterium
CGCTTCCATCGCAAAGCTGGCTGTCACACCGCCCGTAGTCGGGTCGGTAAGTACAGCAATATACAAAAGTCCTGCATCACTGTGCTGTTTTACCGCAGCACTTGTTTTTGCCATTTGCATCAGAGACAGGAGTCCCTCCTGCATGCGCGCGCCGCCGGATACGGTGAACCCGATGACAGGTAGGCGATAGCGTTTGGCATACTCAAAAAGTGCCGTAATCCTCTCCCCGACCGCACTGCCCATGCTGCCCATCATGAAGTAGGACTCCATGACAAACAGGCAGCACTTGTGCTGATCGATCGTAGCGGTACCGCAGATCACTGCTTCTTCTTCACTGCTTGCAATCCGAACCGTCTCCACCTTACTCTTATAGCCTGGGAAATCCAGGGGATCGTCAGCTTTTATATTGGAATACAGCTCTTGGAAACTATCCTTGTCGGCAATCATTTGAATACGCTGCCGGGCTTTCATGCGGAAATGGTGTCCGCAGGAACACACCAAATCATTTGCCCACAGGCGGCTTAAAGGAATATCCTTATGGCAATTGGGGCATTTCATTTCGGGTTCGCCGGCATCCTGCTGCACGGGCGCTTCTGTGCGGCCGCCTTCTTCCAGCCGGTTTTGGGGCTTTAAAAAATTCAATAATGCCATATCGTCACCTGTTTCCCATAAATGTTAAATCATAGCTGCCGGAGATGAAGCGTTCATCCTCCACAATATGAAGCTGCTCCTCAATATTCGTCGGAATACCTTCTACAACCAATTCACACAGGGCTGCATTGATCTTTCGTAGGGTCTCTTCCCGCGTCTTTGCGTATACAATCAATTTCCCCAGCAGGGAATCATAATAAGGAGACACAGAAGCCCCCTCAATGAGCCAGGAATCAAATCGAACCGAGGGTCCTCCGGGAACGTGGAGCATTTTGAGGGTTCCGCAGCTTCTGGCGTTGATCCGGCACTCGATTGCCGAGCCCGTGAGTGAGATGTCCTCCTGTGTAAAATCCAGGGGAATACCAGCCGCAATACGGATCTGCCATTTGACCAAATCATAGCCTGTCAGCATCTCCGTGACGCAGTGCTCGACTTGTAGGCGCACATTCATTTCCATAAACCAGAACTTCCCGTCCTGATCTAGAAGAAATTCCAACGTCCCGGCGCCGACATAGCCTATTTGCTTCACAGCGTCTGTGGCCAGCTTCATGATTTCCTTTCGCTGCGCACTATTGACAGTGGGGGACGGCGTTTCCTCCAGTAACTTTTGGTTTCTCCTTTGGATCGAACAGTCACGGTCTCCAAGGCAGACCACGTTTCCGTACTCGTCGGCAAGGATTTGCAGCTCCACGTGTTTTGCCGGGAAAATATATTTTTCCAGATACACGCTGCCATCGCCAAAGGCGCTGATAGCCTCGCTGCTGGCCTGATGATACGCTTCGATCAGTTCCTCGTCGGTGTGCACCAGGCGAATCCCGCGGCCTCCGCCGCCGGCGCAAGCTTTGATCATCACGGGATACCCGACCGTTTCCGCCGCTTTCCTTGCCTCTTCCACAGAGCTCAGCGCTTTTGTCCCCGGAATCACAGACAGGCCGGTATTTCGGATCAATTCCTTTAGGATTGCCTTATCGCTCAAGCGCTCCATGTTTTCCGGATCGGGCCCGATGAATACCAAGCCGTTTTTCCTGCAAAGTCTCGCGAAGTGTGCGTTTTCAGAGAGAAAACCATAGCCGGGGTGGATCGCCTGCGCGCCTGCTAATATCGCTGCACTGATGATCTGGTTTTCATTGAGATAGCTGTCCGAGGCTTCCGGGCCGCCGATGCAGTAGCTTTGATCGGCAAGCGCCACATGCAGTGCATTTTTATCTGCCTCAGAGTACACTGCCACCGTGGTAATACCCATTTCCTTGCAGGCCCGGATGATTCGGACGGCAATTTCGCCGCGGTTGGCGATCAATATTTTGGAAAACATTCTCTACACTCCTGTGATTGCAAATGAAAATTCAGCCGATGCACAGAGTTTTTCACCAACCATAACGCTACCCTCCGCAAAATAGAAGGGATGTTTTTTTCGTTTGATATGGCATCTGGTCTCAATCGTATCCCCCGGCCTGACCGGTGAGCGGAACTTGACATTGTTAAGCCCCGTGTACACCGGCAGCTTGCCCTCCGTCAGCGCGTCCGTCATAAGCACGCAAGCTGTCTGCGCCAAAATCTCGCAGAGAATGACGCCGGGAACAATGGGATTGTCCGGGAAATGACCTTTGAGGAAAAACTCATCTCCCCGAACGGTATAATGGCCAATGGCTGTACCGTCACTGTTCTCCACATTGTCCAGCAGGAGCATATGATCCCTGTGCGGCAGAATTTTCATGATTCCTTCTCTGTCCATGGGTTTACCTCTTAATCCGGAACAGCTCTGTACCAAACTCCACGACCTGCCCGTTGGTAACGCATACTTCCACAAGTGTACCGTCTTCCTCTGCGGTGATCTCGTTCATCAGCTTCATCGCCTCGATGATACAGAGGGTCTGACCCTTCTTTATGGAATCACCAATGGAAACATAGGGAGCAGCATTTTCAGCCGGCGCGGCATAGAACACCCCCACGATAGGAGAGTTGATGCTGATATAGTCCTTGGTCTCAGGCGCTGGCTGTACAGAGGAATTGCTTTGCGGCACTGAATACACAGCTTCCCTAACCGCTGCCGAACTGTTGCGCTCCAGGCGAATGGTGGTCCCATCGTCTGTGATCTCGAGCCCAGTCAGACCAAACTCTTTCATCAGCTCAGCGTATTTGCGGATCTCTGCCTCTTTCATTCGATCACACCTTTCTAAAGTCCAGGCAGGCATTGTGTCCTCCAAAGCCCAGAGAATTGGATAGCGCCAGAGTGATATTTGCCTGCACTGCTGCGTTGGGGACATAGTTCAAATCGCACTGCTCATCTGGCTGCATCAAATGGATGGTGGGAGGGATAACGCCCTCGTTGAGCGCCATCAAACAGGCCAGCGCCTCGATCGCACCGGCAGCGCCGAGCATATGTCCGGTCATCGATTTGGTGGAACTGACAAAGGCCTTGCGCGCGTTCTCCTCGCCAAGCGCCTTCTTGATCGCCAATGTTTCAATCACATCATTCATCGGTGTGCCAGTACCGTGGGCGTTGACATATACGACGTCCTGCTTAGAATATCCTGCCTCGCCCATGGCATCCAGCATGGCCTGCGTACCGCCGCGGGCTTCCGGATGGGGGGCTGTAATGTGGTAGGCATCACAGGTAGAGCCATAGCCGCAGATCTCGCCGTATATTTTTGCGCCGCGGGCCTTGGCGTGCTCATATTCTTCCAGCACAAGGGCGGTAGCTCCCTCGCCGATGACAAAGCCGCTTCTGCGCTTATCAAAAGGCAAAGAGGCCGCATCAGGGTCCTCAGAGGTTGACAGTGCCTGCATATTCACAAAGCCCGCCCCAGCCATGGGTGTAATAGGGGCCTCGGTGCCGCCGGTAATGACCGCATCTGCATAGCCGTGGCGCACAAGACGCATTGCCTCTCCAATGGCATTGGAGCCGGAGGCACAGGCTGTCACCGCAGGCATGGCAGAGCCGCGGCAGTCGTGGCGGATGGCAATCATACCCGCCGCCATGTTTCCAATCATCATCGGCACAAATAGAGGAGACACGCGGCGCGGTCCCCTCTCAAGAAACTTGATATGCTCAGTTTCAAAGGTGCCGATGCCGCCGATTCCTGTCCCAAATATCACAGCAAAACGCTCAGGGATGACGGTACCCTCTATGCCGCTCTCATCAACAGCCTGCTGAGCAGCTGCTATGGCAAACTGTGCGTAGCGGTCGGTACGAAGAATGTCGTTGACTTCCAAATAGTCCTTGGGATCAAAGTTTTTGACTTCAGCAGCCAGCTTTGCCTTAAATTTTTCAGCGTCAAACAGTGTGATGGGTGCAATGCCGTTTTTGCCGTTTTTTAGACCCGACCAAGTCTCAGCAACCGTATTTCCCAAGGGAGTGATTGCACCAAGCCCCGTTACAACGACTCTTCTATTTTCACTCATAGTTTTCTCCTTACATTGCGATTCCGCCGTCTACACGGAGAACCTCGCCGGTTACATATTTTGCAGTGACTAAAAACGCAACTGCCTGGGCAACGTCACTCGCCTGCCCCATCGTGCCAAGGGGAATCAGTTTTAAGAGTGGATTATCCGCCTGATTTTCGGTCATATCCGTTGCGATGAAGCCTGGCGCCACCGCATTGCAGCGAATGCCCTTGGGCGCCAGCTCTTTGGCAACGGATTTCGTCAAACCGATCAGTCCCGCTTTGGATGCCGAATAATTGCACTGTCCAGCATTGCCCATGAGGCCCGCCACCGAAGAGATATTTACGATACATCCCTCGCGATTGCGAATGAACAGCCCCGTCATATGACGGATCATATGAAAGGCGCCCTTGAGATTGGTGTCTAGCACCGCGTCAAAGTCCTCCTCCTTCATCATGGCAATCATCCCATCTCGCGTAATTCCTGCGTTATTGACAAGGATTTGTGCCGTACCGAAATCCGCTTTGATTTGGGCGACCGTTTCCTTTGCCGAAGCAAAATCAGCCACGTCACAGCGGTAAGCATTGGCCTTTACGCCGTAGTCCTGCCGGCACTGGCTGCAAACCGCTTCTGCGGCGGCAGCGTTGCTGGCATAGACCACCGCAATGTCAGCCCCCATGGACGCTAGCTGATATGCAATCGCTGCACCGATCCCACGGGACCCGCCGGTAATGACCGCTGTTTTTCCCTTTAACATACTTCCTCCTCGGTTAAGTACTCTGCAACACCGATTGCCTTGACCTCGGTGCTGATTTTCTTAATCATGTTTGTAAGCGTTTTCCCGGGACCGATTTCAATAAATGTATCGACTCCCGCGGCCATCATATTGCAAATGGTTTTCTCCCATTGGACCGGATTGCAGATTTGCTGGGACAGCAGCTCAACCACATCATCTCCGTAAGGTTCCGCCGTCATGTTGGAATAGAGCGGTATGGTTCTGGGCTGAACCTTGGCAGAACGCAATTCTTCGGCGAAGGCCTGCGCTGCATCCTCCATAAATGGAGAGTGGAAAGCTCCCTTGACTTTTAGCGGGATGGCTCTGCCACCGGCGGATTTCACATCCGCAGCAAAGCCCGCCATCTGAGAACTCAGTCCGGAAACTGAGATCTGCCCTGGGCAGTTATAGTTCACAGGATAGACCTCGGAATACTTTGCGCACAGAGCCTGCACCTGTTCCGGGCTCAGTTTGACCACCGCCGCCATGGAGGCCTCGAACTTTTCCGTCGCCTGCTGCATCAGCTCTGCGCGTCTGCATACCAGGCCAAAGCCGGTCTGCCGGTCAAACGTGCCACTTACTGTCGCGGCAACGACTTCGCCCCGAGAAAAGCCTGCCACCGCCTCCGGAGCCACCCCTTTTTCCAGGAGCACGCTGGCCGCAGCCAATTCCATCGCAAAAAGACACGGCTGCGTATTTCTCGTCTCTTTCAGTTCGTCTTCTGTGCCTTCGAAGCATTGGGCCGAGGTTCCCGGGCGCAGCGTATCGCACAGGTCAAAGACCTCTCGCGCTGCCGAATAGTTCTCATAGAGATCTTTTCCCATGCCGGGATGCTGGTCTCCCTGTCCTGAAAAAACAAATGCTATTTTACCCATTGCGATGCCCTCAGAAGGATCGGCTCAGCTTCCTCCATGACTTCCCTTACAATCTCTGCGGCTGGCTGTTCTTTTTTGACCATCGCAGCGATCTGTCCGGACAGGAAGCTGCCTCTTTCATTATCGCCCTCTTGGACCGCCAGCCGCAGGGCCCCGGTTCCGAGTTGCTCGAGCTCTTCGTCCGACATTCCACCGTATTCGGCTTCAAAATACTTTTTAGAAAACGGTGTTCTCAGGCTGCGAACAGGATGGCCCAAACGTTTTCCGGTAACAATCGTGCAAAGATCCGTAGCTTTGAGTATTTTTTCTTTGTATACCGGGTGAATGGTGCATTCGGTTGCACTCAGGAAGCGGGTGCCCATCTGAACGCCCTGCGCCCCCAGCATAAATGCCGCTGCAACGCCTCTGCCGTCTGCAATGCCGCCTGCTGCAAGGACAGGCAAGTTGGTTGCATCACAGACCTGAGGCACGAGCACCATGGTTGTCAGCTCCCCTACATGACCGCCGCTCTCGCCACCTTCGGCAATTAAGGCGGACGCGCCAAGACGCGTCATCAGCTTCGCCATTGCAACCGAGGCCACAACAGGAATCACTTTGATGCCCACAGCCAGCCAATCCTTGATATACTTAGAGGGGTTGCCTGCACCCGTGGTGACAACAGCAACCTTTTCTTCGATCACTGTCTGCGCCACTTCATCGGCAAACGGGCTCATGAGCATGATGTTTACGCCAAACGGCTTGTTGGTCATGCTTTTAGCAATTTGAATCTGCTGCCTAACATACTCGCCGGGGGCATTGCCTGCGGCAATGATCCCAAGACCGCCGCCATTTGACACGGCAGCGGCCAGTTTACCGTCAGCGATCCAAGCCATTCCTCCCTGAAATACCGGGTACTCAATCCCCAGCAGATCACAAATAGATGACTTAATCATAGGGAGTTAGCCCCGCTTGCTCTGAATGAATTTGTCCAGGTCGTCGATGGTCTCTACCTTCTGATCCAGTTCGATCTCGATGCCGATTTCATCCTCCAGGCTCATCAGCAGCTCCACAGTATCCAAGGAGTCGATGCCAAGCTCGGAAAACTTGCTCTCCGGCTTTACCGCAGAGACATCACAGCCAGTGCGTTCGGACACGATTTTTGCGATCACATCAAAGTACATAGTTTTTTCCTCCAAAATTTTAATTCAAACGGTTTTTCCCGTTTGCCGCATTACATTATACCAACCTGCCGTTCACATGATTGCTTCCCAGCGTTCCCAAAGCGTTCCCTAATTGGAAAGATCCGCTCTGGTTTGGTCTTCCAGTCGTGACAGAGATCATCTGTTCAGCAGATGTAATTATATCCAAATTTGGGTTATAAATATGCTGTCTCCAGGAGACAAGCAATTTAAATCCTGCCTTCATATCATGCCGCAAATCCGCTGGTTGGTCTTCCTCCGGGATGAGGCAGGCCGGTAATGCAGCGCAATTAATAGATAAGCCCCCCGGAGACAGACAATCAGACTGTCTCCGGGGGGCTCAAATGGTTAAAAAGAATACGCCTGTAAAATTACTGCTTTAGGAAACAGGGCCCCTATCGGCCGAGAGGGAACCACCGCAGAAAGTTTTCGGAAACTGCGCCGCCTTGGTTCTTATTGCTCCCCATCGTCCCAGGGAGACAATTCCTCCGGGACCGGCTCGGACGCGACAGGCGCGCCTCCCTGCATCTGCTGCCATTCCTCTCTTGTGATCAGCAGCTGGCGGGGTTTGGAGCCCTCAAAGGGACCGACAATGCCCATCTGCTCCATCTCATCGACAATGCGGGCTGCACGGGCATAGCCCAGTTTCAAACGCCGCTGGAGCATAGAGACGGAGGCCTGCTTCGTCTCCAGAATGACCTCCACGGCAGCGGAGAGCATCTCGTCGTGCTCATCTGCGGAGGAGTCGGCCGCAGCGGCAGCTGCGCCGCTCCCCTTGCCAGTTTGTTCGCTCTGACGGTTGATCTGCTCCATAACCTCTTCAGAATAGCTGGCCTCGGAACCACTCTTGATGAAATCGACCACCGACTGAACCTCCCCGTCGGTGATGAAGCAGCCCTGCACACGCTGGGGTTTCCCGTTGCCCAGGGGCGCATAGAGCATATCGCCCTTACCGACAAGCTTTTCTGCACCGGGAGCATCCAAAATGATACGAGATTCCAGGGACGAGGCCACTGCGAAAGCAATGCGGGACGGAATATTTGCTTTCATGAGACCAGTGATGACATCCGCAGAGGGGCGCTGCGTGGCAATGATCAGGTGCATACCTGAGGCACGTCCCATCTGCGCCACGCGGCAAATCGACTCCTCCACCTCTTTGGCTGCGACCAACATCAAGTCGGCCAGCTCGTCGATCACGACCACAATGCGCGGCAGCCTGAGAGCCGGGTCCCCTTGAGCGATCTTCTTGTTATACTCGTCGATATCGCGCACTTTGGCATCTGCCAGCGTTTTATAGCGGCGCATCATCTCTGTCACAGCCCACTGCAGAGCACCAGCAGCCTTCTTGGGGTCCGTAACGACCGGGATCAGCAGATGCGGAATGCCATTATAGACCCCCAGCTCAACCATCTTCGGGTCCACCATGATCAGTCGGACCTCTTCTGGCGTAGACTTGTACAGCAGCGAGATGATCAGCGAGTTGGTACACACCGACTTACCGGAGCCGGTCGTACCAGCGATGAGCATATGGGGCAGCTTGGCAATGTCGCCGACGATGCAGTTGCCGCCAATGTCCTTGCCTACGCAGAAACAGATGCTGGATTTGTGATTTTGGAAGGATTTCGACTCCAAAACATCGCGGATATAGACCGTGCTTACCTGTTTATTGGGCACCTCAATGCCGACAATAGAGATCTTATCCGGGATGGCCGCAATACGGACGCCGGCTGCCCCCAAATTCAGCGCAATATCGTCTGCCAGGTTTGTCAGCTTGGAAAGTTTGACCCCCGCGTCCAGTTCTACCTCATAGCGCGTGACGGAAGGGCCGCGAATCACATTGATGATGTGCGCGTCAATGCTGAAGTTCTGCAAGGTTTTGTTGAGGCGCTCTACATTCATCCGCATCTCATCGGTGCCGTCTACTGTGTGTCCGTTATCTGTCAGCAGCAGTGAGGTGGGCGGATAATGGTACAGTTCGACTGGCTGCTCAGAGCTGCCAATCTCCAGGGCAACATCTATCGCCGCCTGTTTTGCATCCTTAGAGGAAACCTTGTCCACATTCTGCATGGCCTTCTCTGCCGCAGCAACGGCCTCCGGAGAGGGCGGCGGTGTCTGGATATCTGCCAGGAACGCGTCGACTTCGTCGATCATTGAGCTGCCGTGCTCCTGCGTCTGCGCCGCGGGAGCAGGCTTTTCAAACAATTTCTCCGTCCTGCGCTGCGGCTTGACCTTGGTGGGGATAGACTTCTCCTCAGGGACAGAAAACTGCCCCTGAGATTCGACCACCGGTTCTGCATTCTTTTGATCTGCCACATACTCTGCCGGCGACTTCGGCATTTGCCGGGTTGATTTTTTGGCTGGTGCCGGCTCTTCCGCCAGGCTGGGGGGATCATCCACCGGGAGATCATAGGCCGCAATCTGCTTGCGTTCCCGGCGGTAGATCTGTTTCTGCACCACATGGTTGACGATTTTTTTAGCCGGATCCTGCGGGAGCTTTTCTTCTGTATCCAGCTCATAGACCGGGCGTGGGCGCTCCTGAATTGCGCGGATGATGGAGAAGACCGTCATGTTCAGGCCGCGCAGCAGTGACAGCACAGCTGCCACAAAAAACACAATGCCCGCACCAACCCCAGATAGGATAGAAGACAAGCCCTCGGCCGCCAAACCGGAGATCATACCGCCGGCTTCCCCTGCCATGCCGGCCTGATAGAGTTCGGCCAGCATGTGAAAGCCCCAGGCATACTCCAAATCGCAGACAATCAGATGCCAAAACGCGCCAATAAACACAGCAGTCAGCAGACTGCACACCACTCGGGCTGTGATTGGACGCCCGTGGTGGAATACCAGCGCAAAACTTGCCAGCAGCAGCAGCGGCGGCATCCAGTAATATCCCGCGCCAAATAAACCTCGCAGCAAGTCGCGGTAAAATGTGATAAAAATTGCATCCGGCCGGAAATAGCTGATGATGCCCAGAACCGCCAAAAAGAAGCATACTGCGCCGCCGATCTCCCGCCGCATAGGGGTCGGCTGTTTTTGTGTTTTTGTATTGTTTTTAGAGGGCGCAGAGCGCTTCTTGGCAGAAGACCTGCTCGTCGCACCCTTCTTTTGATTGGTTTGCGGCATGAATTCTCACCTCAAGATACCAAAGACATGATCAGCGTAAATGCTCCGGCCGCCCAGCAGTAGTAGGCAAAGCCGCCGAAATGATTGCGTTCCGAGATAAACTTTAGCAGACGGATGGCCAGGTAACCAGACACTGCTGCCACAGCCACCCCCACCAGGTAAACAGGCAGTAGGCTCCAATCAGTATTCCCCTGAACCGCTTCGATCAGGGAGAGAATATTGGCGCCAAGCACAGCGGGGATACTCATCAAAAAACTGAAACGGACTGCAAAGGGGCGCTCAAACTTTCGGGTTAAGCCGGCAGAGATGGTTGTGCCGGAGCGGGATAGTCCGGGAACCGTCGCCGCAGCCTGGGCCAGACCTACGATCAGCGCATCCAGCAGGGTTGCGCTCTTCTCCGTTTTATGCCCTTTGGGGATGCGGTCGGAGAAGAACAGCAGGCAGCCGGTCAACAGCAGGGCACCGCCGATGAAAAACGTGTTGGAATACAGCTGATCGACATATTTTTTGACCGGAAGTACCAAAAACAGCGGTAAAGTCGCAACGATGATAAGCAAAATCATCCGCCGCGCGGGACGATAATCTTTCGCGCCCCGGCTGGCCTGCTGTGTATCCCGGGTAAAGAGCGAGAAAAACGCCAGAATCAGCTCAAGGATCTCCTTGCGATAAGCGACAAAAACCGCCACCAGGGTGCCCAAATGCAGCAAAACGTCGAAGAGCATATTCTCTGCTTCGACATCTACCAGGCCGAAAAAGCTCTGGAATATGCAGAGGTGGCCGGAGCTGGAGATGGGCAGGAACTCGGCAACGCCTTGCACCAGGCCCAGGATAATGGCAGATAAGTACGACATAAGTGTTCCTCCATGAATTCATACTTTGTTATTTTACCACACTCCAGGCAGTATTTCCATCCTTTTTTGTGGTTTGGCTTTTTAAGAAAATATGTTTGACTAATCCGTGGAATATGTTATGATGTATAAAGACGTCAACGCTGCAAACTACAGGAGGGCCCCATGGAACACGTAACCGAAGCAACTGAAAACTATCTCGAAACGCTGCTGATTCTTTCCCAGCGTCTGAAAGAAGTGCACGCCATTGATATCTGCACCGAATTGGGCTACTCCCGGCCGACTGTATCGGTATTTCTCAAAGGCATGCGTAAAAAGGGACTGGTTGAAGTGGATGAGAATAACCATATTTGGCTCACGGAAACCGGCCGCGCCATTGCAGTGCCCATCTACGAGCGGCACAATACCCTGCTGAAGCTTTTGGAGCAGCTGGGTGTCAGCCCAAAGACCGCCGCTATCGACGCTTGCAAAATAGAGCATGATCTGAGCGAGGAGACCTACCAGTGCATCCGCAGATTTGTCAACAAAGCCCTATGAAGATAGTCCAACGCCCTGCGGTACAGCTCCGCAGGGCGTTGGCATTGTATCCTAGATCCGACGATCCAGTTTTTCAGAATATTCAGCGCGGAAGGCCTCAAACGTCCCCTGATCCAATGCGTCCCGCATCCGCTCGGTCAACTTATTGTAAAAGTAGAGATTATGCATAACCGACAAACGCATTGCGAGCATTTCTTCCGCCTTGAACAGATGACGAAGATAGGCTCGGGAATAACGCCGGCAGACCGGGCAGTCGCACAGCGGATCAATGGGCTGCGTATCCAGCTCATACTTGGCGTTTTTTAGGTTGATCGCACCGCTCCAAGTGAACAAGCGCCCATGGCGCGCGTTGCGGGCGGGCATCACGCAGTCGAAGAAGTCCACGCCGCGGGCAACGCCCTCAATGATATTGGTCGGTGTGCCGACGCCCATCAGATACCGAGGCCTGTCCTCAGGCATGTGGCGCTCTACCGCCTCGATGATTCGATACATCGTTTCGGTAGACTCCCCCACAGCCAGACCGCCGATGGCATAGCCGGGCAAGTCAAGCTCTGCGATGCGCTTCATATGCTCCACACGGATGTCCTCATAATCGCCGCCCTGGTTGATGCCCCAGAGCATCTGTCCCGGATTCACAGCATCCGGCAGACTGCGCAGTCGTTCCTGCTCCGCCTTGCACCGGAGCAGCCAGCGATAGGTGCGCTCAGCAGATGCCTGCACATAGGGCCTCGGGGCCGGATTTTCGACGCACTCATCAAAGGCCATAGCAATATCAGAGCCCAGGTTCGCCTGAATCTGCATACTCTCCTCCGGGCCCATGAAAATGCGGCGGCCGTCGATGTGGCTGGCAAAGGTCACACCCTCCTCCCGGATCTTGCGCAGGCCAGAGAGAGAAAATACCTGAAAACCACCGCTGTCGGTGAGAATCGGTCCGCTCCAGGTCATCATCTTATGCAGGCCGCCCAGCTGCTTGACGACTTTATCGCCAGGGCGCAAGTGCAGATGGTAAGTGTTGGACAACTCCACCTGGGTGCCGATGCGCTCCAGGTCCTCGGCACCCAGTGCGCCCTTGATGGCGCCCTGGGTACCGACGTTCATAAATACCGGGGTCTGAACCGTGCCGTGGGCGCATGTGAACTCGCCGCGGCGGGCTCTGCCCTCTTTTTTGATCAGTTTGAACATACGCTATTCTCTCTTTGTGTTAAATAATGATCATGGCATCTCCAAAGGAGAAGAATCGATACCGCTCTCGAATTGCCTCTTCATATGCTTCCAGCACGGCTTCTTTCCCTGCAAATGCAGAGATCAGCATCAGCAGCGTGCTCTCCGGCAGGTGGAAATTCGTAATTAGTCCATCCATGGCCTTAAAATGGTAGCCAGGATAGATGAAAATATCTGTCCAGCCGCTGCAAGGCTCCACAGATCCGTCTTCCTTGGCGAAGGACTCCAATGTACGGCAAGAGGTCGTTCCGACACAGATCACCCGTCCGCCGTTTTGTCTGGTCTGGTTAATCCTCTGTGCCGCTTCGTCCGGAATCACACAGTACTCGCTGTGCATATGATGGTTTGTGACATCGTCAACCTTCACCGGGCGGAAGGTGCCCAGACCGACATGCAGTGTGACGAAGGCAATGCGCACGCCTTTTTGCTCGATTGCCCGCAGCATTTCTTCGGTAAAGTGGAGGCCTGCAGTGGGCGCTGCCGCAGAGCCCAGCTCTTTGGAGTAGACCGTCTGGTAGCGCTCCTGATCTGCCAGCGTCTGCTTGATGTAAGGCGGCAGCGGCATCTGGCCCAACTGCTCCAGAAGCTCGAGAAAGATGCCCTCGTACTGAAATTGGATGATCTTATTGCCGTCCTCCAGCGCATCGACAACCCTTGCCCTCAGCAGGCCGCCGCCAAAGCTCAGCTCTGTGCCCGCCGGCGTCTTGCGGCCGGGCTTGGTCAGACACTCCCAGCGATTGTCCCCCAAATCCCGCAGCAGCAGCACTTCCACAGCCCCACCGGTGGGGCGAGTGCCCAGAAGCCGCGCGGGAAGCACCCGCGAGTTGTTCATCACCAGGCAGTCGCCGGGATTGAGCAGATCGATGACGTCCCGGAAGGTCCGATGCGTCACCTGACCCGTCTTGCGGTCCAGCTGCATCAGTCGAGAGGCATCGCGCTGCTGCAGCGGCGTCTGCGCAATCAGCTCCTCCGGCAAATCGTAGTAAAAATCACTTGTTTTCAAACCATTGCCTCGCTCTCATCGGATGCTGGCGCCCTGATAGTAATATTGCAGAATCTCTGTATAGGAGTACCCCTGCTGCGCCATCGCATAAGCGCCATAGGCGCTCAGGCCGACATTGTGTCCCCAGCCGGATCCGTAGACCATGTAATCGCCGGTGTCATTGGTGATGGTCCTCGTGGTCAAGACCACCGAGGGATATGTACTCGTCTCCGCGCCGGGGCTGCTTTGTGCCGTCTCTGCCCGGAGAATCTGGGCCTCTCCGGAGACCGTCACCGGGCCGGAAGCCGTCAGAACGGAAATCGTCGTGTGGGCAGTGGTACTCACGCCGTCGTATACCAGGAACTCTCCTGCCTCGCTGCTGCCCTGGGCATTCGAGTCGCTGCCGGGGGTGCCCTCTTCGCCGATTTTGACATCGCTTACCTCAGCAGAACCCCAGGGGGGAATGATCACGTAGCGGCGGGAGCCATTGTAAGCAGAGCTGCGGAACATGGTCGTATCCTCCCCGGTGAAGGTGTGGGAGGTCTCGTTGGCGTCCACAAAGGTCACTGCATTGACATTACCCTGTTCGCTGTATTCTGATACATAGACCTCGGTGATGGCGCTGCACTGGAATCCCCAGGTCTGCGCCAGCTCTGTGAGCTCAGAGAGCGAATACGTTGCACTCCAGTTTTTCGCTCCGGTAGAGACGAGGCTCTCAAAAGGATCATAGACGCCCTGCAAATAGGGGTAATCCATCGTCCAGGTGTCGGCACTGGAACTGGTGGCACCGCCATTGGAGCTGTGGAACACTGCGAGGATGGGCTGATTGTCGTAGTAGATGCACTCTCCTGCTGTGGCCTCGCAGAGCTGCAGGATATACTCCCACTGGCTTCCGTCATGAACCCCTTCATAGACCTGACAGCAGGTGCTGTTGCAGACGTCAAATGTCCTGTGTTTATCGCCGGTCATGGCAAAGGTACGGATGCAGCAAGCGCCTGCTTTCATCGCCTCTTCCGGCCAGCTGAAACCGAACTCCCGGCAGAGAACTGCCGCGACGTATTGCTCCAATGGAAGAAGGTTTGCCACGTGCATGGCCTCCCCCTCCGGGCGATCATAGCGGAAGCTTCCGTTGTACTGCTTTCCCTTAAACCAGGTGCGGGTCTCGCCGCTGCCCAGGGGCTTTACGCCCAGGTTTGTGCCGGCGCCCTCGTCCAGTTCGAATAAAATGCGCCCCGTGGATGTCTGCACCACGGTAATGCCGTATTCGCTTTCGCCCGTCACGGTGCAGTCTGCATAGAGCCCAGACTCCGCCTGGGCGTCGGCATAAGTTGCGTAGGAGCCGAATCTGACAAAATACTTGCCGTAGCTATATGCCACAAAGCCGTCATCGTACAGCATCGCCGTATCCCGCGCCTGCTGATAGCTGTCATAGCTATAGACCAGTTCCAGGTGGTACGCGCCAACCATGAGGCCGCTGGAGGCACTGGTGGTGTATCCGCTGCCGGAAAAATACTGTGTCCGATCGATCAGCATGGAGATGTCGACCACATCCGTCTGCGCCAGAGCTACGAACTGCTTGTAGTCGCCGTTTTCGTCCAGATCATACAGACCCAGCTCATATCCGCTGCCGTAGCCGGTAACATTTTGCAGATTGGCCGACTCCAGGGCATTGTTTACGAAATATAAACCCACGCTGATGGTGTCCAGAGACTTGGCCGATGCCGGCACCGGCAGAACCAGTGTGCTGATCATCAGCACGGCTGCAAGGGCAAACGCCATGCAGCGCAGAGGGGTTTTCTTGGGGTTTTTCTTTAGATTTAGATAATGTGTGATGCTGTGTTTTTTCATAAAATCTCCTTGGTTTCGCCGGGCTCTTTCGGTCATTG
>CALWWH010000272.1 GCA_944385195.1 uncultured Oscillospiraceae bacterium
CTTTTTGTTCTTTGAGAATGTAAACGTTTTCTAAAATGAGTATACCATTTGACAGGCCGGGCTGTCAAGTCCCGGGATAAAGTCCGATTTGTCCTCTGATTTTCCCTCTGGGGCAGAGAAAAATGACAAAATATATTTGTTTAAATTTAAAGTAAAATATTTTTCAAATGCATATTGACAAAAAAGCGTGACTCGTTTATAATTTGCATTAGGAAAACGATTACACTATTTTCTGTCATGTTCTCGGTGGATATTTCCTAAATTCATACGCGCAAATAACTTCTCCCTGGTTAGAAAATTTTCCCGTCGTCGATTCCCTGCAATCGTTTCTATTTTGCGCACAAATCAGGAGGTTTCTTATGGCTGTTTTTGATATTGACTTTTTCTCCAGCACGCTGGGCCGCCTGGCCCCTTTGACCGCCATCGTCCCCATTGAGCGGCCGAAGCGCCCCGGCATGGATAAAGCCGGAATGGCCTCCAAGCCCTTCCGAGCGCTGTACCTTCTGCACGGCTATAACGGTACCGACACCGACTGGATTCGCGGCTCCCGCATCGGCCAGCTGGCCCAGGAGCACAATATCGCGGTCTTTATGCCTGCCGGCGAAAACAGCTTCTATCTGGATGATCCCATCCGCGGAGCATATTACTCCAAGCTCATCTGCGAGGAGCTGATCGAGTTCACCCGGGCGGTATTCCCGCTCTCTGCCCGCCGCGAGGACACCTACCTGGGCGGCTTTTCCATGGGCGGCTACGGCGCGCTGCGCAACGGCCTGCTGCGCGGCGACGTGTTCAACGGTATCGTCGCCCTGTCCTCTGCCATCATCGTCGATACACTGCCTCAGATGAAGCAGATGGGCGACAACGGCATCGCCCCGCTGAGCTATTACGAGCACACCTTCGGAGATCTGGACGCAGTCATCGGCAGCGACAAGGACCCCAAGTTCCTGGCCAAGCGCATCATTGACGAGAAGCTGCCCCAGCCGCACCTGTTCATGGCCTGCGGCACCGAGGACTTCGGCATCCAGAGCAACCGCAACTACAGCGAGTATCTGAGCCAGATCGGCTACCAGCACGAGTTCCACGCCACTGCCGGCATCCACAACTGGGCGTTCTGGGATGAGTACATCGAAAAGGCGCTGATCTGGATCGACAGCCTCAGCAAGTGATCCCCGGGGCGCGTGCCCCAGCAAATATATTATACCAAAAGGAGAAGAACCCAATGAAGAAGCTGCTTAGCCTCTTCCTCGCCATGATGCTCCTGGTGGGCATCCTGGCCGGCTGTGCCTCCGAGCCTGCCACCACCCCCAGCACCAACGACACTCCCGCCACCGACGAACCCGCCGAAACGCCTGCTGATGAGCCGGCGGAGGAGCCTGCGGAAGAACCCGCAGAGGAGTCCTCAGAGGATCCTGCCGACGCTCCCACGCTGGATGCGCAGGAGATCACCGTCGACAACACCGGCTACCACATCGCCGAGAAGATTGCCGCCGCCATGGAGCCTACCTCCACCAAGACTTAAACTTTCTTGATCTGCCGCGCAATGATCTGACCCTCTGCCAGCACGTCCCCCATGGCGGCGTCAGCCGCGAAATTTACTGGTCCGAGACCACCCAAAACTGGGAAAGCTGCATGGTCTATACCCCGCCGGGCTACCACAAGTCCGCCGAGGACTACCCGGTGCTCTATTTGCAGCACGGCCACGGCGAAAACGAGACCTGCTGGACCTACCACGGCAAGATTAACTTCATCATGGACAACCTGCTGGCCCAGGGCAGGGCCAAGCCCTGCCTGATCGTCATGAACAACGGCATGGTCCCCACCGAGGCAGACGGCAGCTTCGCCTCCCGCCCCTGGCTCTTTGAGCCGCTGCTGCTGCGGGACTGCATCCCCTTCATCGAAGCCAATTACCGCTGCAAGACCGACCGGCTCAGCCGCGCCATCGCGGGCCTGTCCATGGGCAGCATGCAGGCCAGCTGCATCAGCCTGCACCATCCGGAGCTGTTTGCCTGGGTCGGCATTTTTTCGGGCTTTGTCAAAAAGCTGTCCCAGCCGGACCCCTCCCCCAACGACCACCTGGCCGCGCTGGAGGACACCTCCGCGGTCAAAGACGCCTACCGGCTGTTCTACCGCGCCATCGGCAGTCAGGATTTCTTCGGCGGCATCTTCCGGGAGGAATCCGAGATGCTGGAGGGCTACGGCCTGGGCCCGGCGCAGTGGCCGGCCCACCGCGAGGTCTTCTACGAGGGCGTCCATGAATGGAACGTCTGGCGCGACTGCGCGGCGGATTTCCTCCCGTTGCTGTTTTAAGCAAAATCGTGTATAATCAGATTATTAACATATAAGGAGTAAGTCAGATGGATACCAAACGCAAGATTCTCTTCACCGGCGACTCGATCACCGATACCTTCCGCACCAATCTGGCCCAGGGCATGATGGAAATGATGCGCCGCATGGGGCAAGGCGGTTCCCCCGAGGAGATGACCGCCCGCACCAACGACATTCTGGGCACCGGCTATGCCCTGATGGCAGCGGCGCGGCTGAGCTATGAGCATCCCGGCAAGTACGAGTTTCTCAATCGCGGCATTTCCGGCCACCGCGTGGTCGACCTCGACGCCCGCGTCAAGCAGGACTGCATCAACCTATCCCCCGACATTGTGAGTATCATGATCGGCATCAACGACGTCTGGCACGAGGCTATGATGAAAAACGGCGTCGACGCGGTCAAATTCGAGCGAGTCTACGACGCCATGCTGGCCGAAATCAAGGCCGCACTGCCCCAGGTGCAGTTTGTCCTCATCGAGCCCTTTGTCCTCAAGGGGCCTGCCACCGAGGCCCAGTGGGACTACTTCCGCGACGAGACCGAGCTGCGCCGTCAAACCACCGTCCGCCTGGCGCAGAAATACGGCGCCAAGCTCCTGCCGGCCCAGAAGCTCTTTGATGACGCCTTGGCCGCCTCCGGCTGCGTCGCCGATTGGACCGCCGACGGCGTCCACCCCAGCCCCGCCGGCCACTGGATGCTCTCCCAGGCCTGGGTGGACCTGTGCGCCGACATCTTGTAAGGAGGAGCGTGCCCCATGACCGTCAAGAACTTTGTAGATCGGCTGCTGGCCGCCACCACACTGACGTATAAGGGACTCTCCGCCCCCAACATGCGCACCTGCGACGAGCTGCTCTGCGGCGACCCTGAGAAGGAAGTCCGGCGCGTCGCCTCCACCTTCGTGGTGACCGTGGAGGTCATTCGCCAGGCTATGGAGCAGAGTGTCGACCTGATCCTCAGCCACGAGCCCCTGTTCTGCGTCCCCACCGGACCGTTCCACTTTCAGAACAACGCCTGGGATGACGAAAAGCTGGCGCTGATCGAGTCCTCGGGCATCGCCGTCATGCGCTTTCACGACGGGATGCACTTTGTCCGCCCGGATCTGATCTACCGCGGCTGGATGAAGGAGTTCGGCTGGGAAGCATACAACCAGCCCGGCCCCAACAACCATTTCTTTATCCTCCCCGAGACCACCCTCGGCGCCGTGGCGGAGCTTATGAAGCAAAAGCTGGATATGCCCGGCATCCGCGCCTTCGGCGACCCCGCTCAGAAGGTCAGCCGCGTCGGCGTGCTGGTGGGCGGAGGCAGCCAGGGCCTCGGCGACCCGATGATGCCCATGAATTTCATCACCGACGACCAGCTGGACCTGCTCATCTGCGGCGAGATCATGGAGCTGTCTCTGCCCTATTACGCCGCCGACGCCGCCGCCCTGGGTCATACGGTCAGCCTGCTGGTGGCAGGCCACAACCGCACCGAGGAGGTCGGCATGAAGCACCTGCCCTCCTGGCTGGAAACCGCCATCCCCGGCCCGGAGTACTGTTTCATCGAAGCAGGCGACCCCCTGCGCACCATCCTATAATCTGACAAAGGAGTTTGGATCATGCAGCCCATCAAAAATCAATGCATGCTCATCACCTATGCCAACAGCATGGGCCGCAATCTCGGGGAACTGGAGCAGGTGCTGGACACCTACTTCAGCCGGGAGCTGGGCGGCGTGCACATTCTGCCCTTCTACCCCTCCTCCGGCGACCGGGGCTTCGCCGTCATCGAGTACGACCGCGTCGACCCCGCCTTCGGCAGCTGGGACAACATCCGCAGTCTCTCGGAGAAATACTTACTGGCGGCGGACTTTATGCTCAACCACGTCTCCATCCGCAGCAAAGAGTTCCGGGACTATATGAAAAATGGCGACGCCTCCCCCTATCGGGACATGTTCATCCGCTGGGAGGAGTTCTGGCCCGAGGGCGCGCCCACAGAATCCGACCTGATGGCCCTCTACAGCCGCAAGCCCCAGGGCCCCAGCAAGGTCTTCACCCGGGACGACGGCACCGAGGTGCGGCTGTGGAACACCTTCTACGACGAGCAGGTGGACATCGACGCCCACGCGCAGGCCACCAAGGACTACTATAACCGCAACCTCAAGCACCTGGCCAGCTATTTCCCGCTCATCCGCTTCGACGCGCTGGCCTACCTCTCCAAGGTGCCGGGCACCAGCTGTTTCTTTGTGGAGCCGGAGATTTGGGAGGTCTTGGACATCAGCCTGGAGCCTCTCAAGGGCACCGGCACCCAGGTCCTGGCCGAGATCCACGAACAGTACCACATCCAGAAGGCCATCGCCGAGCAGGGCCACTGGGTCTACGACTTCGCGCTGCCGCTGCTGCTGCTGCACAGCCTGCAAACGGGACGCACCGACCGGCTGCGCCACTGGCTGAAGATCTGCCCGCACAATCAGTTCACCACCCTCGACACCCACGACGGCATTGGCGTCGTGGACGCGGCGCTGCTGATGACCGATGAGGAGATGGATCAGGTCTGCGAGGTGGTCTCGGCCCGGTTCCAGGAGGGCTGGTCCCAGCTGCCCAAGGACGTGCAAAGCCGCTTTACGATGTTCAACAGCCAGATCCGCAAGGGCGAGACCAAGGCGAAGGTTTACCAGCTGGCCGGCACCTTCTACTCGGCCATGGGCGAGGACGACGACGGCTATCTGCTGGCGCGCATTGTGCAGTTTTTCACCCCCGGCATCCCGCAGATCTACTACGTCGGCCTGCTGGCGGGCGTCAACGACTTCGATGCCCTGGTGGAGTCCCCCCGGGACGTCAACCGCCACAACTACACCATCGACGAGATCGCCGCGCGCGTACAGTATCCCATGCTCCAGAGGATGTATGAGATCATGCGCTTTCGCAACAATTACCCCGCCTTCGACGGGGCGTTTACCCTGGATGATACCCTGGAAAACGGCCTGCTGGACATGACCTGGACCAAGGAGAACTATCGAACCACCCTCCGTGCCGACCTGCGCACCAAGGAGTGGACCATCACCTGGGTCGATGAAGCCGGCGCCGTGCAGCAGATGCACAGCTGACGGCAGTACAAAAGAGCGTTGCAGACAGGTATTCTGCAACGCTCTTTTTTTTACTGCATGGCATCGAGTACGGCCCATGCCTCTGCCGCCGTCGTCCCGTCGCTGGCCCCCAGCAGGTACTGCTGGCCATCCTTCTGTGTCAGCAGCAGCCACGGCCCCTGCCTCGGGTCCAGGCAGACCGTCACCTGCCCGTATCCGTCGGCGCGGTACTGCCCCTTCCTCACCGATGGCAGCCCGGTGCCGACGATCTTCGACATGGGCGGCAGCTGCTCCAGAAGCTCCGCCTGCCGAATGTCCGCCAGGGGGATCTCATAGCGGCTTGCGGCATGCTCGGCCCGCAGCACCTGGTCCTGCACCGAAAGCTGCACCGGCATCCGCTCCTCCGCCAAAATCCAGACCCCCAAGAGTGGCATCAGGAGCAGCACCGCGGCGCAAACGCCCACGAGAATCCGCCCGCCCCTCTTGGCCAAGTTGACGGTGGTGTTGATGCCCACCCGGGCATTGACCACAAATTTGTCATCGTGGGGATTGTAGTAGAACATGCCCCAGAGCCACTGGTCATCCTCATCCACGTAGAAATCCTCGCCGCTCTGCGCTGTCAGCCGGGCTTGGAGACCCCGTACCCGGAACTCCTGCCAGAGCACCGCCGCCGTAAAGAGGATGGTCAGCGCCCCAGTGCCGATGAGGGTCACCAGAGGCGCCGTCTCATAAAAGCCCATGCACCAGGTCAAAAGCGTCATGAACCAAGTGCCCCACAGCCACACCCGCCGCCATGCCTGACGGCGCAGCCGGGTCAGGGCCGCGGTCCGGTCGGCATTGTCGTCCACCACCTCGGCCTTCCGGCGGATGGCAAAGCGGTAGAAAATCCAGAACAGGACCACCCACACCGGCCCCACAGCCACCAGGACCCAGGTCCAGAGGGTATTGTCCCCTGCAAAGATCGCCGGCGGCAGGAGGCTCAGAAGAAAAGGAACGAGAAAGGCCGCAAAGCCGTGCCGCTTCTCCTTCCATAAATCCTCCGCCCCCAGGTACGCCACCGTGACGGCGGCGGGTTCGGGCCTTCTCCAGCCCCTGCTTGCCTTCATAGCCTTCAGATCCCGGTTGCAGCGGACGTAGGGCACCATCGGCAGCACAATCGCCACATCCAGCCAGAGCAGATAGACGATCAGCATCTGGCCCAGGGATAAGGGCAGCACCGCACAGGCCACGCCGCAGAGCAGCAGACCCCACAGCACCCGCTTTTCGCTGCGGCGAAAGGCGGCAATCCGCCCCAGGAGCTCTGCATCGCTCTGGGCCTGCTGGGGAAAGGTGACGCCCACGGCGATGTTCTTCTTGAATTTAGAATCGTTGACTGTCTGGAAGTACATCACAAGAGGAATCCAGATCACGATGCCCCACAGAAACAGATTGACCCACCACTCCATATCACTTTCCCCCTTCTGCATACAGCCGCTCCACCAGCCGCGCCACGTCCTCTTTGCCAAGGCCCGCCAGCCGCAGCTCCGACAGGCTCACTCGGAGGGCCCGCAGGGTCGATTCCTCCGGCTCTCCAGGCGGGCGGCGGCCGCTGACCACGGTGCCGCTACGGCGGTCAGCCTGCAAATACCCCTCCTGTTTGAGAAGTTGATACGCCTTGCTGACGGTCATCGTGTTGACGCCGGTCTCCGCCGCCAGGGCCCGGATGGTAGGCAGCTGCTGGCCCGGGCGCAGCCGCCCGTCGGCAATGCCCACGACGATCTGGTCCCGGATCTGCTGATAGATGGGAATGTCGCTGTCAAATTCCAGATGCAGAAGCATATCCCTGCCCCCCTTTGTCTTATTTGTATTATATTATATAATGCAAATAAGACATTGTCAAGGCTGCATTTGAAAAAGCCAGGCGAAACCGTCCGAAAAGAGTTCCCCGTGATTGGGAAAGTCTCTATCCGGTATCTGGGGCAAAAGGGCCAACTGCGCTTCATAAACCCCGCCAGTCTCGGCCCAAAAAAGTCCCGCCGCAGAAACGAACCGTTTCTGCGGCGGGACTGTAT
>CALWWH010000273.1 GCA_944385195.1 uncultured Oscillospiraceae bacterium
GTCCACAAGGGCTACGGCACCAAACGGCACTATGCCGCCATCCTGGAGCACGGCGTCACACCAGTGCACCGCCGCAGCTTCCTGAAGAATCTGGATGACCACCGTGGCTGAGCCAAACGAGCTGGGCAAATACGGGGAGCAGGTGGCGGCGCAGTATCTGGAACGCTGCGGCTACCATATTCTGGCGGCCAATGTCCGCTGCCGTATGGGGGAGATCGACCTGATCGCTGCCCGGGGCGGATTCTTGGTGTTCGTCGAGGTCAAGCAGCGCAAGTCCGATGCGTATGGCAGCCCTGCGGCCTATGTAGACGTGCGCAAGCAGCAGCGGATCCGCCTGACGGCGGAGTACTGGCTTGAGCAGCATCCTCAGGACTTGCAGCCCCGGTTTGACGTGGTCGAGGTCTATTTGCCCTATGGACTGAGAACAAAATTCCCCCGCGTGAATCATATCGTAAACGCCTTTTACTGATTGGAGGAGCTAGCATGAAATACACCATCTTTGACGGCCACTGTGACACAGCCACGGGATTACTGATGCGGCACCATCAGCTCTATGCCAATGATGGGCATGTCAGCCTGGAGCGGGCCAAGCGGCTGGACGGTTATGTGCAGTTTTTTGCCCTCTGGACCGTGGCTCGGGAGAAGCATCTGACCCAGCAGGAGCAGATGAACCGCATGTACCACAACTTGATGCAGCAGTTCAGTCTCTACAGCGAGTATATCAATCTGTGCCTGAACAGCCGTGACGTGACCCACACTCTTTCCGAGGGTAAGGCGGCGGCACTGCTGAGCATTGAGGGCGCTGAGGGGATCAACTGTGACCCGGGCCTGCTGGAACAGGCATGGAACATGGGGGTGCGTATGATCAGCCTGACATGGAACCACGAGAATGTTCTGGCCGGTTGGCACGGCACCGATGTCGGCCTGAGCGACCAGGGAAAGGAGTTTGTCCGCCGGGCGCAGAAACTGGGCATGCTCATCGATGTGAGCCATCTCTCCGACCGGGGCTTTTTCGACCTCTGCGACATTACAGAGGGGCCCATTGTCGCCAGCCACAGCAACAGCCGTGCAGTCTGTAATCACAGCCGCAACCTGACCGATGACATGTATAAGCAGATCATTGCCACCGGCGGCACTGTAGGCCTTAATATGTTTGCCGAGTTCCTTACGGAGGACGAGGCCTGTAACATGGACACTGTCCTGCGCCACATTGACCACTTTTTCTCCCTGGGCGGTGAGAAACACCTCTCTCTGGGCGGCGATCTGGACGGCTGCGACCGTCTGCCTGAGCCGATGACCGGCATCGACGGCTACCGCTATCTGATCGACGCAATGCTCAGCCACGGTCTTTCCGAGGAAACAGTGACGAATATCTGTTTTCACAACTTCATGGAGGTTTTTCAGACATGCGATATGTAAGCACCCGTGACAGCAGCCTGAAGGTTCGGGCGGCGGAAGCTGTCGTGATGGGGCTCAGCCGCGACGGCGGACTCTACCTGCCGGAGCGTATCCCGAGCCTGACAGCGTCGGATTTGCAGGCCCTGGTTCAGATGGACTACCCCCATCGCGCTGCCTGGGTCATGAAGCAGTATCTGGACGAGTTCAGCCACGCCGAGCTGCTGGACTATGCAGCTAAGGCCTATGGCCCCGCGAAGTTCGACACCCCGGCCGTGGCTCCGGTCCGCAGTGTCGGGGATGTGCAGGTCCTGGAACTGTGGCACGGCCCCACCTGCGCCTTCAAAGACATGGCGCTGCAAATGCTGCCCTACCTGCTGACGGCCTCCATGCAAAAGACCGGCGAGGACCGCACGGTCTGCATTCTGGTCGCCACCTCCGGCGACACCGGCAAAGCGGCATTGGAGGGCTTCCGTGACGTGTCCCAGTCGAAGATCTTAGTTTTCTACCCAGAAAAGGGCGTGAGTGACATCCAAAAGCTCCAAATGGTCACCCAGGAGGGCGAGAATGTCGCAGTCTGCGCGGTAAGGGGCAACTTTGACGATGCCCAGAGCGGAGTCAAGGCCATTTTCTCCGACGAGAACATGCGCGCCAAGCTGGCGCAGCGGGGCCAGTTCCTGTCCTCTGCCAACTCCATCAACTGGGGCCGTGTCCTGCCGCAACTGGTATACTATATCAGCGCCTACTGCGACCTGCTCTCTGGCGGCATCCTAAAGCCAGGAGAGCCGATGAATGTCTGTGTCCCTACGGGCAACTTTGGAAACATTCTTGCTGCCTATTACACCAAGTGCATGGGCCTGCCGGTGCAGAAGCTGATCTGCGCCTCCAACGCCAACAATGTCCTGACGGATTTTCTGCGCACGGGCACTTATGACCGCAACCGGCCTTTCCATACCACCACCAGCCCATCGATGGACATCCTCATCAGCTCCAACCTGGAGCGGATGCTCTATCTGCTCTGTGGTGATGACGCTCAAGTCCGGGACTATATGGCCCAGTTGGCGCAGACGGGACGCTACAGCGTCAGCGAGACGATTCTGCATACGCTGCAGGAGCACTTCGACTGCGGCTGCTGCGACGATGCAGGCACGGCGAGGACCATTGAGGCGGTCTACGACCAAACTGGCTATGTACTCGACCCCCACACAGCGGTGGCCTGGAGTGTCCTGGCGGACTACCGCGCCCGCACTGGCGACAAAAACGTCACCGTCCTGGCCTCTACAGCCAGCCCCTTCAAGTTCTGCGACAGTGTGCTCACAGCTCTGGGCGTGGCGCAGCAGCGCAGCGGCGTGGACATCCTGGATCAGTTGAGCGAGGTCGCGGGCCTGATTGCTCCGATGCCTCTGCGCTCTTTGCGGGAGAAGGCGGTCCGTTTCACTACCGTCACGGCCAAGGATGCTATGCCGGAGGCCGTATTGGAGATGCTCTGATGTCGTTATTTGCCATCGGCGACCTGCACCTGTCCCTAGGGACCAGCAAGCCCATGGATGTATTCGGCGGGGCCTGGGCGGGCTATATGGACAAACTCCGGCAAGGGCTGTCCATCATCGGTCCGGAGGATACGACCGTCCTCTGTGGAGACCTGAGCTGGGGGATGGACATGGATGCGGCTGTGCCGGATTTCCGGTTCATTGACGCTATCCCTGGACGAAAGATCATCCTCAAAGGAAACCACGACTACTGGTGGGCTACGGCAAAGAAATTCTATGCCATGTGCCAGGCCAACGGGTTTGGACAGATGGAAATGCTCCATAACAACTGCTTTTTCTACGGCGATATTGCGATTTGCGGTACCCGCGGATGGTTTTATGAAGAGGAAAAGGGCGACGCCCACGACGAAAAGGTCTTTCGGCGGGAGCTTCAGCGCCTGGAGAAGAGTCTTCAGGCCGCAGGAGAGCGGGAGAAGTACGCCTTCCTGCACTATCCGCCCCGCTACCGGGGCTACGAATGCCCGGAACTCATTGAGCTGTTGGAGCGCTACGGCGTGAGCCTGTGCTGCTACGGGCATCTGCACAGCGAGAGTCACCGCCTGGCCGTGCAAGGGCTTCACGGTACGGTGGAATATCGTATGGTCAGCGCCGATTACCTGGGCTTTCGGCCTCTGCGGCTGATTTGATACATTTTTTCGAGGAAAAATAAAAATAGTAGTGGAAATTTCCGCGCACATCTGCTAGAATGGATAAAGTTATGGACAGGGGATATCCCTGCGTTATAGGAGGAAACAAAGAAATGACCGTTAAGAGTTGCGAAAGAAACGAAAACAGTACAGCTAAGCTTGTCCTCGAGATCGAAAAGGAAGTATTTGAGCAGAACATTGAAAAGGCCTATCGCCAGGCCAAGAGCCAGATCTACATCCCTGGCTTCCGCAAGGGCAAGGCTCCGCGCAAGATCGTCGAGGGCATGTATGGCCCCACAGTCTTCTATGAGGATGCCATCAACCTGCTGTTCCCCGAGGCCTTTAAGGAGGCCGTTGAGTCTGAAAAGCTGGATGCGATCGGCAACCCTTCCGTCACTGCTGTGGATACCACAGACGGGGTCCTGACGCTGACTGTCGAGACCGACCTCTTCCCCGTGGTCACGCTGGGAGAGTACAAGGGCGTCGAGGTGCCCAAGGCCTCTGTCGAGCTGGCTGACGCGGAGGTGGACGCGGAGATTGAGCGCCTGCGTGAGCGCAACGCCCGTACCATCTCTGTCGAGCGCCCTGCCCAACTGGGTGACACGGTCGTCATTGACTTCGAGGGCTTCATGGACGGCGTCGCGTTCGAGGGCGGCAAGGGCGAGAGCTACAACCTGAAGCTGGGCTCCAACTCCTTCATTCCCGGCTTTGAGGATCAGCTGGTCGGCTGCTCCGCGGGGGAGGAGAAGACGGTGGAGGTTACCTTCCCGGAGTCCTACGGAGCCGCTGAGCTGGCTGGCAAGCCTGCTACTTTTAAGTGTAAGGTTCATGAGGTAAAGGAGACCCAGAAACCTGAGCTGGACGATGAGTTTGCCAAGGACGTTTCTGAGTTCGATACTTTGGATGAGCTGGTGGACGACACCCGCAAGAGGCTGACCGAGAGCCGCAAAAAGAACGTTGAGGATGCTTTCCGCAATGCAGTTCTGACCAAGGTTGCCGAAAATGCCACCGTCGCCATTCCCAAGACTATGGTTGAAAACTCTCTGGACACCATGATGCAGAATTTCCAGTACCAGCTGTCCATGAGCGGTATGACGCTGAATGACTACATGAAAATGCTGGGCCTTAACGAGCAGTCCATGCGCGCTTCCATGACCGAGTCTGCCACCATGCGCGTGCGCAGCGAATTGGTTCTTGAGGAAATTGTCAAGGCCGAGGGCATCGAGGTCACTGAGGAAGACATCGCCGCCCGCTATCAGGAGATGGCTGAGCAGAGCGGCATGGAGCTGGATCAGGTCAAGAGCATGGTTGCCGAGGCTGACGTAAAGAACGACGTCGCTGTGACTCGTGCCACCGATCTGATTGTCAATGCAGCCATTCCCACTGCTTTCGAGGTCCCCGCGGCTGAGGAGACCGCTGAGCAATAATTTCGGAATAACCTTCCTCTGTGGTGGTTACAATGAATGGAACGGTGAAAACCGTATGCAACGAGAAAAGGAGCGAACCCATGAGCTTTGTACCCTATGTAATTGAGCAGACCAACCGCGGTGAGCGGTCCTATGACATCTTTTCCCGGCTGCTCAACGACCGGATCATCATGCTCTCCGAGGAGGTCAACGACACCACGGCGAGCCTGATTGTCGCGCAGCTGCTGTTCCTGGAGGCCCAGGACCCGGATAAGGACATCCAGTTCTATATCAACAGCCCCGGCGGCTCTGTGACGGCCGGTATGGCCATCTACGATACCATGCAGTATGTCAAGTGCGACGTAAGCACGATCTGCATTGGCATGGCGGCCAGCATGGGCGCATTCCTGCTCTCCTCGGGCGCCAAGGGTAAGCGCTTTGCCCTGCCCAACGCGGAGATCATGATCCACCAGCCCTCTGCCGGTACCCAGGGCCAGATCACAGATATGGCCATCCACCTCAAACGCTTGGAGGTCATCAAGAAGCGTTTGAACGGGATTCTGGCCGGAAATACCGGCAAGTCCATCGAGGTTGTGACCGCCGACTGTGAGCGCGACAACTTCATGACTGCCGAGGAGGCTGTGGAGTATGGCCTGATCGACAAGGTGATCACCACCCGGTAATTTAGGAGGCCTATTATGCCTAAAAGCGAGGGTATGGTTCGCTGTTCGTTCTGCGGCAAGCGCCAAGAACAGGTTGAGCGGATCATTGCCGGACCCAATGTCTATATTTGCAATGAGTGCGTAGAGCTGTGCAACAGCATTCTGGAGGATGATCTCTACGATCATGAGACCAGTGAGCTGACCATGCCGGATCATCTGCCCACTCCCCAGGAGATCAAGGCCTACATGGATGGCTACATCATCGGCCAGGAACATGCTAAGGTTGCTCTCTCCGTGGCAGTATACAACCATTATAAGCGTATATTTTTCTCCAACAGTGCCGACGTGGAGCTGCAAAAGAGCAATATCCTGCTCATCGGCCCCACTGGTTCGGGCAAGACCCTCTTCGCCCAGACCTTGGCCAAGATCCTCGATGTCCCCTTTGCCATTGCCGACGCCACCACCCTGACGGAGGCCGGCTATGTGGGCGAGGATGTGGAGAATATTCTCCTGCGCCTGCTGCAAGCGGCAGATTTTGATGTAGAGCGGGCCGAACGCGGCATTATCTACATTGATGAGATGGACAAAATCGCCCGCAAAAGCGAAAACACCTCTATCACCCGTGACGTCAGCGGCGAGGGTGTCCAACAGGCTTTGCTAAAAATCCTCGAGGGCACGGTGGCAAATGTTCCGCCTCAGGGCGGACGCAAGCACCCCCAGCAGGAGTTCATCCCCATTGACACGACGAACATTCTTTTCATCTGCGGCGGCGCCTTCGACGGTCTGGACAAAATCATCAAGCAGCGCACCCAGCGCAGTACCATCGGCTTTGGCGGTGAGATTGCCAAGAAAAGCGAGCGGGACGTCGGCGCCTTGTTCAAGCTGGTTCAGCCCCATGATCTATTGAAATTCGGCATTATCCCGGAGCTGGTGGGTCGTCTGCCGGTCATCACGGCCTTGGCGGGCCTGACCGACGAGGACATGGTGCGGATTCTGACCGAGCCCAAGAACGCCCTGACCCGGCAGTACCAGATGCTGCTGGACTTTGACGGCGTTAAGCTGGAGTTTGAGCAGGAGGCCCTGGAGGCCATCGCCCGTAAGGCCCACGAGCGTGAGACCGGCGCCCGCGGCCTACGGGCGGTCATGGAAGGCCTGATGACGCAGATCATGTATGACATTCCCTCGGATCTGAGCATCCAGCGGGTCGTCATCACCCGGGAGTGTGTCGAGGAGGGTACCTCTCCCCGCATCGAGCGCGATGCAGAGCATCCGCGGCTTGCAGTCCGCGGATACCGCAGCACACAAGCGTCTTGAATTTGCATAGCCGCACGGGGAGTCCCTGTGCGGCTGCTTGCTATTCACATAAGTTAGTTTTTTATTGATCGCGACCTAGAAAGAAGGGGTCAAATGACGAATGAAATCCTAATCTCCATGCATATGCCAATCATGGCCCTGAGAGGGCTGACGGTCTTCCCCAGCTCTCAGCTCCACTTTGACGTGGGCCGTGAGAAGTCCATCCAGTCGGTGGAAGAGGCCATGGCCCATGACCGTGAGATCTTTTTGGTCACCCAGAAGGACATCGGGGTCGATGATCCTGGTCTGGATGATCTTTACGCCATTGGTACCATCTGCCGCATTAAGCAGATGCTCAAACTGCCGGGGGATAATGTCCGCATCCTGGTAGAGGGGCTCCAACGTGGTTTTATCTCCGAGCTGCAGAAGACCACGCCGTATCTCTATGGAAGCGTGGAGAGCATTGCAGAACAGACGGTTAAGCAGACGCCCCGTATGGAGGCGACGCTGCACCAGGTGATGGAGCTTTTTGATGAATATATGGATTTGGGCGCCAAGCCAAATCCCGAGGTCATGCTGCACCTGCTGCTGGTACGCGAGCCGGGCAAGATTGCCGATCAGATCGCGCAGCACGTCAACGCTCAGTATGCCGAAAAACAGAAGATTTTACAGGAGACGAACGTTCTGCGGCGGCTGGAACTGCTGGTGCATCTGCTGCACCATGAGCTGCAAGTCCTGCGCATGGAGCATGAGCTGTCGGAGAAATTGCAGGCAGAGGTAAACCAGTCCCAGCGGGAATACTACCTGCGCGAGCAGCTGAAGGTCATCCGCAGTGAGTTGGGCGAGGAAGACGATGCTGCGGAGGGGGATAAGTATCGAGATGCGATCCTGGCGCTGAAACTGCAGCCGGAAGTGGAGGAAAAACTTCTCAAGGAGGTCTCGCGTCTGCAAAAACAGCACCCCGGCTCCTCTGAGGCTTCCGTCATCCGCAACTATTTGGATGTTTGCCTGGAACTGCCGTGGAATACCCGCACCAAGGAACGCCTAGATGTCAAGGCTGCCCGCCGAATCCTGGATGGAGACCATTATGGTCTGCAAAAGGTCAAGACCCGCGTGTTGGAGTTCTTGGCTGTGCGCCAGCTGGCGCCGCAGCAGACCGGACAAATTCTCTGTCTGGTGGGGCCTCCCGGCGTCGGCAAGACCTCTGTGGCCATGTCTGTGGCCCGGGCGCTGAATCGAAAGCTTGCCCGCGTGGCCCTGGGCGGGGTCCATGATGAGGCCGATATCCGCGGCCACCGCAAAACCTATATTGGCGCCATGCCCGGGCGTGTCATCAACGCCATGAAGCAGGCTGGAAGCAAGAATGCCCTGCTGCTTTTCGATGAGATTGACAAGATGGGCAGCGACTACCGCGGTGACCCTGCCAGCGCCCTGCTGGAGGTTCTGGACAGCGCGCAGAACAGCACATTCCGCGATCACTACCTGGAAGTGCCTTTTGACTTAAGCGAGGTCTTCTTTATCACCACTGCCAACACCACTGACACCATTCCCCGGGCGCTTCTGGACCGCATGGAGGTCATTGAACTGCCCAGCTACACCGACGAGGAGAAGGTACAGATTGCCAAAAAGTACCTTCTGCCCCGGCAGATGGAAAAGCACGGCATACCGAAGACGGCGCTGCGCGTCTCTGAGACTGCCATCCGCGAGGCCATCGACGGCTACACCCGCGAGT
>CALWWH010000274.1 GCA_944385195.1 uncultured Oscillospiraceae bacterium
GATGTTCTCAATAGCATAGGTGTATCATACCACATTTCCGCTTTGGATGCAATACAAACCGCCCTGCGTTCCCGCCAAAACCAGAACGCAGGGCGGCGATTTTTTGATTTATTTGCCCAGTCGGGCCGCAAACTCGGCCTGGAGGGCGGTAATAGCCGCCCGAGCAGCCTCACGGCTGTCACCGGCAGCGCTGTAGTAGAGTTTCAGCTTCGGTTCGGTACCGGAGGGCCGGGCTATGACCTGAATGCGATCGCCCATGCGGAAGGTGATCACGTTGCTCCTCGGCAGAGTTATGGGCTCAGTGCTGCCGTCTGCCTTGACATGGATGCGCTCCTGGTAGTCCAGGCGCTCCGTGACGGTCATTCCGGCCAGCTCTTTGGGCGGTGCAGTCCGCAGGGACTCCATGAAATTCATCATCTCTTCCGCTCCGGACTGGCCGGGGAAGACCGTGCTGTCGACCTGGCTGACGTAGAAGCCGTACTTCTCGTACATGGCCTCGCGCTCTTCCAGCAAAGACTTCCCCCGGGCACGGGCATCGGCCGCCATCTCGCACACAAGCATGGAGGCTACGACGGCATCCTTATCTCGGGCATGGGTACCGGCCAGGTAGCCGCTGGACTCTTCAAAGCCGAAGATGAACCGGCCCTCCTCCCCTGCCTGTTCCAGGTGCAAAATCGTCTCGCCGATGTACTTAAAGCCTGTGAGGACATCCCGCAGCTCACAGCCGTATTCTGCGGCAATGGCGTTGGCCATGGGGGTAGAGACAATACTCTTGACGGCAACGCCGTTAGGAGGCAGGGTGCCCTTTGCCTTTCGGCTGCGCAGCAGATACTCCAGCAGCAGGCAGCCGATCTCATTGCCCGAGAAGGTCACATAGCCGCCCACGCCGTCGGGGACACTAAGCCCCATGCGGTCAGCGTCCGGGTCGGTCGCGAGGATCAGGTCCGGCTCACTCTCGCGAGCCTGTGCAAAGGCCTCGTTCCAGGCAGAGGGCGTCTCCGGATTGGGACTCGGGCAGGTGGGGAAATCGCCATTGGGCATCTCTTGTGAGCGAACCAGGGTCACGCTCGGCACCCCTAAACGGCGCAGAATTTCGGTCACAGGGCGCCGGCCTGTGCCGTACAGCGGGGTGTACAGGACCTTCAGTCCGCTGCCGGCGACGATCTCAGGCTCAACAGCCTGGGTCATGACGGCCTCATAGTACTGATTGATGAGTTCTTGGCCAATATAGTGGATCTTGCCGGCAGACATAGCCTCGTCAAAATCCACACTCTCAACCTTAAAGATGTCGGTCTGCTTCATGGATGCAAAGACCGCATCGGCGCTCTCGTCGGTCATCTGACAGCCATCGGGGCCATAGGCCTTGAAGCCATTGTACTCGGCGCTGTTGTGGCTGGCAGTGACCATGACGCCCGCGCCGCAGCCCAGGGCACGAACCGCGTAAGAGAGCATCGGGGTTGGCATCAGTTCTCTGTAGAGCCAGACCTCGACGCCGTTGGCGGCCAGAACGGAGGCCGTATGACGGGCAAATTCCTCGCTGTGGTGACGGCAGTCATAGCCGATGGCGACAGTCTTATTCTCCAGGGTATCGGCAAGGCCCTTAGCGGCCAAACCAACGGTAAACTGATTCATGCGGTTGGTCCCCGCCCCCATGACCCCACGCAGACCGGCGGTGCCGAAGGCAAGGGTGCGGTAAAAACGGTCAGAGATGGCATCTTCGTCGTTGGCAATGGAGACAAGTTCCTCGTGGAGCTCCCCAGTGGTCTTGGCCAGCCAGGTTTGATAAACGGTATCATAGGCAGACATAGGTCATGCACCTCCTGTGTGATTAGCTATATAATATCCCATTTTGCCCTCAGTTGCAAGGGTAATTTTGTGCGGTTTTTTACATACGTTGCGGTTTTTCTGAGACAGTTATTTGCAAATTTTAATAAGGCAATCTCCGGCAGGGAGGTTTTGATGATGCCCGCGACCCCGCCGAACGTACCCCGCAAACATAGCAAACGGTACGCTGCTTCTGGCAACGTACCGTTTCTCTCAGCAAAACTCAGCAGCAACCAAGACAGCTGCTGCAATCTCCCCCGCACTCCTCATCCTCATGCTCATCGCAGGAGGCATTGGGGTTATAGCTCAATTGGCCTGCCAGGAGGGTCTTGATGACCTCATCGGCATCGCCTGTAACCCCGCCGTAGGCCGGGATACCACGCTCTTTGAGCGCCTCAATCGCCCCGGCACCAATGCCGCCGCAGATGAGGGCGTCCACCCCCAGGGAGTACAGAACCCCCGCCAGAGCGCTGTGACCGGAGCAATTGCTGGGCGCCAGCTGGGAGGCTGTGACCTTACCGCCCTCAATATCGTAGAGTTTGAACGTCTTCGTCTTGCCGAAGTGCTCAAAGACCTTTCCATTTTCGTAGGTGACTGCAATGCGCATATCCGATCCCTCTTTCGGTGTTATTTTCAGGTTCATTATACGCGTTTTTTCGCAGAAGTCAACCACCGCTTGACGGCGTCCGTCAGATATGCTACCATAACTTCATCCATAAGCTGAAAAAATTTTGAGAGGAGACTTTTTCATACCCAAACTTCACACTGGGGAGCAGCTCCCCGATTTCACCTTCCACACTTCCACCGGAGCCGTCAAGACGGTGGAAACCGATGTTCTCGGCCAGCGCACAGTGTTCTGGATCATCCGCTACATTGGCTGCCCCATCTGCCGTTATGACGTACATGTTCTGGCGGAGAAATTTCCTGCGCTGCAGGCCAAGGGTGTGCAGCTCTATGTCGTGATGCAGAGTGACCCGGCAGTCATTCAGGAGGAGCTCAAAGAGGTGAACATCCCCTTCGACATCGTTTGCGCCCCGGAGATGGCCATCTACAAACAGTTTGAAATTCCTGTTGCCGCCGATATGAACGCCATGGCGGGCACCCCGGAACAACGCGAGCGCCTACAAGCCAAGGGCAAAGCTGCCT
>CALWWH010000275.1 GCA_944385195.1 uncultured Oscillospiraceae bacterium
GCGTCACTTCGTTCCGAACAAGGGGCTGCACCCCTTGCGCCGCGAAAGCAGCTGTACCCATAATGAAAAGGCGTGACTTTCGCGGTCACGCCTTTCCTGTTTTACTGTCTTACGAACACCGCCCGAATCGGGTGGGGGCTTTGAATGCTCAGGAACCGACTGCCAAAATGGGCATATCAGCGCGGTACCAGGGCGTCAGCGGTTTGCCGGCCAGCTCCTGGCTGTAACGGCGAAACTCCGCCACCTCACGGCTCGTCGCAGTACGTACTGCGTATTTGCCGCAGTCGGGACACTGCTCCGGCTGAGACGGATGTTCAAACGTATACAGGCAACGCTCACAAGTACAGATCATCATATTTCTCCTCGCTTCATCTAGGTCATCGGTGATAACAACATCTTGATTATATCGAGGACTCCGACACAAGTCAATGTGGGGAAATCACAAATTTGGCACGAAGCGCGGAATGCAAACTTTTCAAAAGTTCAGATTTCTTTTCTGGCATACCTGCTCCCAATCGCGAAAAGCGCCAGAGCACAAGGGTTTTGACTTTTGCTTGGCATAATATGCGAAACCAAACATTTTATGGAAACCCGGTTTCAGGTGGGTTTATCCGGCAGTTTTTCCACGCAATTCGCGGTTTTGGCATTAGAAGATGCATTTGTGCATTTTGACATAAATCACAAGATCTAAAGACGCTTTGCCAGTGCACTGTACCAAAAGGAGGACTACCCACGTGATCCGGCAGTCCTCCTTTCCCTCACTTCCTCGGCAGTAAAGCCTTAGCAAGGGAGACTTCCTTGCTGCTGGGCTCGCCGTCGTTGTAGCGAACGCTGTTATAGCTTTTAATGAACTCGCCGGCATCGGCTGGGAGACTTTTGAGCATCTCATTGGGCGTTTCGTATCGGCCCACCGCACCGTCATAGGCACCCATACGCTGCTTGAGCAGCTGCTGGTAGACGAAGCGAATTTTCAAGCGCCCCGTCTTGAAATCATCAAATTTCTGCGGGCGATCCGTGATTCTCTTCAAAATGCCGCGAAAGCCTTCCGTGGCGCTCTCTACGGCGCCTTTCCAGGAAAACAGACTCTCTTCTTCGTCCACATAATCCTCCGTCTGCTCCGGCTCAAAGAGGCCGCGCAGCCGGTTGAGAAACTCCTGCACGCCCTTCATACCCTTGAGGAACTTCTTATAGACCATGTAGAGCAGCACAATGGCCAGGATCGCAACCACTGTGAGGCTGAACGCATTGACAAGGCCATTGATGAGGTCCGAATGTTCTTTCGCGCCTTCATCCATAAGCCCTGCCAGACCGTTGTCCGTTTCCGCAGTCTCTTCCTGTGCCGGGACACCGGTCGTGCTGCCGAGTTTGTCCGCCAAGCCGATGAGCCAGCTAAAGAACCTGATGACCATCAAAAAGGCCCTGCCGACAGCCGCAAATACCACTGGGATGGCCGGGCCAATCCAGGACAAGAGCACCGTCAAAAGGACAAAGCCTGTGACCAGCAGGAAGCTGGACATCTGGATACCTCTGGGCAGGTGGGCGGATTTTGCACTCTCTTTTGCATGGACACTCTTGCGCAAGCCGCTGGCGTTGAAGGCATAGAGACTCAGAATGAAGAATGCAATGGCCGCCACAGAACTGATTGTGCGGACTTGTCCCTCGATTTGCAGCGCGGAGACGACAATCAGGGCCAGAATGTGCAGAATGAGCCCCACAGTGGTCATGGGCGCATAGATGGTATACCCTGCTTTGCGGGCGCTGAAGAAAAACGCAGTCGATCCAAATAACGCCAGCACGATGAAGGCGATGTTGCCAACCAGGTGCGCGCTGAGGCCGCCGGTAAACTGATGCAGAACTGTGCCAACAAGGATCCCGCAGAAAATGCTGGTGACGCCGCAGGCAATCTGCGCCAGAAGGGCGTCGGCATGCATGGTAATGCGGCCTGCCAAATGGCCAAGAATCGTGACGCAGAGGATCCAGATCAACCAGGGGGCGTCGTAGTGGAAGAACTGTCCCAGTAAGACTGACAGCGGGAGCGTAAAGGTCACGACCAAGACAAAATTGATGGCTTCAAAGAGCCAGCGTTGAATGCTGGAGAGTTTCATTTCTCCTCGCCTCCCTTCCCGAAGGGAATGTGAGTGACATTGTTGCCTCTGCGGCGCAGCGCCTCCAGACGCTGATCCAGGACCTGGCTCCAATAGGAGGAGATGACCAGGACATCCGCATCATCCAGCTGGTCGGCGACCATTCGTTCAATGGTGTAGTAGACAGACTCCACCTGCTTGGCCTCAAACGCCGCCAGCATCGACAGAAGCTGCTCCTGCTGTCGGTCAGAATGGGCCGGCGGGAGCATAATACGGGTGTTGGCAGCAGCATCCAGCAGGCGGCCATTGGAATAAAAGCCTACCTCTATGCCGTTGTCATAGCCCCAGCGGGACAACGTTGCCACGATGCGGACGCCCTGTTCCACCTGCTCTTTTTGCTCCTCGGTCAGATCGCCCCAGAAATGCTCCACAGGATCGATATTCAGCAGCAGCACCATACGGGGCTGAACGGTGTAGTCGTGGGTCTTGACCTGCAGCTGTCCTGTGCGGGCAGAGGCTTTCCAATGGATATCCTTACGGCTGTCGCCGGAGCGGTACTCGCGAATTCCGTTGATCAGGATGGGGTCGGGGAAGATCCAGCGGCGGACAGAGATATCGCCCTGCCAGCGCAGCGCCTCCTGGGGCAGCTGATCGTCGCTCAACGGATTCGGATAGACATACAGTCGGGTGGGCTGCGTGAGCGGCTTAGGGAAAGCCGTCATGCCGAATAGATCTCCAACTGTCAGGGTGGTGTTGGACAGGTCAAAATAACCGCGGTGGATGCAGGTAACATCATAGCGGCGGGTGATGCGGCTGAAGGGCCGCACAAAAAAGACGCTTCGGTGGAACCGGTCATCTTTGATGTTTAGTTCTTCGTGGGTACGGAATTGCAGGTACGGCGACAGACGCGACTCTACACGTAGCCATGGCAGGGGGGTAAGCTTGTTATTGCTAAT
>CALWWH010000276.1 GCA_944385195.1 uncultured Oscillospiraceae bacterium
ATGGGGCTGGAGCGGCTGGCGGTTGTCTGCCAGGATGTCGACAGCCTGTTTGATGTCGACACCGTCATGAACATCACCAATAAGGTCAGCCAGATCACAGGCGCCAAGTACGGCATGAGCCACGAGATCGACGTCTCCCTGCGCGTCATCACGGACCACATCCGCTCGGCTACCTTTATGATCGCCGACGGGGTCCTTCCCTCCAACGAGGGCCGCGACTATGTTCTGCGCCGCCTGCTGCGCCGTGCTGCCCGCCATGGCAAGCTGCTGGGCGTCAATGAGCCTTTCCTGTTCCAAGTCTGTGAAACTGTCATCCACGAAAATCACGTCGCCTACCCTGAGCTGGAGGAAAAGAGGGCTTATATCACTAAGATTATTCACGTAGAGGAGGACAACTTTGCCCGCACCATCGATGGCGGCTTGAAGATCCTAACCGACCTGGTGGAAGCACACAAGGCAGCCGGTGAGACCATCTTCTCCGGTGCAGACGCCTTTAGGCTCTACGATACCTACGGTTTCCCCATCGACCTGACCATCGAGATGGCCGCCGAGAACGGCATGACCGTCGACACAGATGCCTTCCAGGCGCTGATGCAGGAGCAGAAGGTCCGTGCGCGCAAAGCCCGCGAGGCTCTGGGAGATCTGGGCTGGGCCGGCGTGGAATTCGGCAAGGAAATCCCTGAAACCGAGTTTGTCGGCTATGACCGCAGCACCATCGACGACGCCAAGGTTGTGGCCCTGGTCGTGGAAGAGGAGCACGCCGAGGCTCTGATGCCCGGCGTAGAGGCCATTGTGGTTCTGGACAAGACGCCTTTTTACGCTGAAATGGGCGGCCAGGTCGGCGACCACGGCGTATTGAGCGCCGAGGGGCTGCGCTTCGAGGTGACCAACGTCCTGAAAAACAAGGGCGGCAAATATATGCACTACGGCAAGATGGTAGAGGGCACCTTGAAGCTGGGCGACACCGTCTGCGCCGCCATCGACACCGTCCGGCGCCAGGCCATTCGCCGGGCCCATTCCGCCACACATCTGCTGCAGGCCGCGCTGAGGTCTGTCCTGGGCGACCACGTCCATCAGGCCGGCTCTCTGGTTGAGCCCGACTTCCTGCGCTTTGACTTCACTCACTTCTCCGCCATGACCGCTGAGGAACTCGCACGCGTCCAGGAGCTCGTCAACGACGCTGTCCTAGAGGGCTATCCCATCGTCACCGAGGAGCTCCCCATTGAGCAGGCCCGCAAGAAGGGCGCTACAGCGCTTTTTGGCGAAAAGTACGGCGATATTGTCCGCGTTGTCGACATGGGTGAGGGATACTCTGTCGAGTTCTGCGGCGGCACGCACCTGGATAACACAGCAAAAGTCGGTGTGTTCCTCATCAACAGTGAATTCTCCGTGGCTTCCGGCGTCCGCCGCATCGAGGCGACCACCGGTAAGGCATCCCTGGCTCACATGAACCACAACCAGGAGCTGCTCTTCCAGACCGCCGCCGCCCTGAAGATCAAGCCCGGCGAGCTGCGGGAAAAGGCCGAAGCGGTGACCGCAGAGCTTAAGCAGCTGCATCAGCTCATTGAGAAGTATAAGGCCAAGGAGGCCGCCGGCGAGGCTGACCGCATCCTCTTTGGCGCCCGCGAGGTCCATGGCCTGAAGGTCGTCACAGCGACTCTGCCCGATGCAGACGCTGCCAAGCTGCGCACCATGGGAGACGGTCTGCGCGACTCCACCCCCAATGTCGTTGCGCTGCTCTCCAGCGTCATGGGCGAGAAAATCACCCTGCTGGCCGTCTGCGGCAAAGAGGCCGTGGCCGCCGGAATCAAGGCGGGCGATCTGATCAAATCCGTGGCCCCCATTGTCGGCGGCTCCGGTGGCGGCAAACCCGACAGCGCCATGGGCGGCGGCAAGGACCTCTCCAAGCTGGATAACGCGCTGGCTACTGTCGATGACTTCATCATTGAACACATTAAAAAGTAATCAGGAGGCATACAATCATGGCTGATTGCATTTTCTGCAAGATCATCGCCGGTGAGATCCCGTCCAAAAAGCTCTATGAGGATGATCTCTGCCTGGCGTTCTACGACATCGAGCCGCTGGCTCCCAAGCATTTTCTGGTGATCCCCAAGGAGCACTTCGCTTCCGCGGCGGAGATCACAGCCGAGAACAGCAGCGTCGTGGCCGATATGTTTGAGGTCATCGCCCAGCTGGCAGCTCAGGAGGGACTTGACGGATTCCGTGTCGTCACCAACTGCGGTCCCATTGCCGGACAGACTGTGCACCATCTGCACTTCCACGTGCTCTCCGGCAAGCAGTTGGGCAGTTTCAACTAAAATGGATCGTGCGAGAGTCATCGCATCCTGCGCCGAAAGCGAGGAGGACAAAGTCCTCCTCGCACGCGTATTGGAACGTATTTCCCAGGGAGACCGGCGGGGCATCCCTGTGGCCAGCTGTTTTCTCTCTCCCCGGGAGCAGGCGCTGGCAGAGCGCGTTCTGCGCAGCAGCGGTCTGACAGACTTCCGCTTCTTTGGCGGCTCCGAAGCCGCTGAGCGATGCGTTTGCGTCTACTTGCCCCCATGGTGCGGCGAAGACTGGCTGCTGGGAGAGGATAGCCCGCTGGCCGCTTTCCGTGCCAGCTTCTATGAGAAGGACACCCTCTCCCACCGGGATTTTCTCGGCAGCCTGATGGGTTCTGGGGTCAAACGAGAGACTGTCGGCGATATCTACGTGGGTACAGGTAGCTGTGACTTTCTGGTGCTAAAGGAAATTGCTCCTTATATCAGTCAGAATCTCATTTCCGCCGGTCGGACAAAGCTCAGTCTGAGCCAAATCCCGCTCTCGGAGCTAAATGTCCCTGCCCAGGAAACCCAGACCATCCAGGACACGGTGGCAGCCCTGCGGCTGGACAGCATCGTAGCATCCGGTTTCCGTATGGCCCGTGGAAAGGCCTCGGCGCTCATCGAGGCGGGTAAGGCCAGTCTCAACCATCTTCCCTGTCTCAAGCCGGACAAACTGGTGGCCGAAAACGATGTAATCTCCCTGCAAGGCCACGGAAAGCTGCGGCTGGAAAGCATCCGGGGCAACACGAAAAAGGGCCGCGTAGCTATTACCTTGGAGCGTTATCGCTGAATTTTCACAGAAAGAGGTGCCCATATGGGTCCGAACACCATCGCCCGCATCAACGAGCTGGCGCACAAAGCGAAGACAGTGGGCCTGACTGCCGAGGAGATTGCCGAGCGTGACACCCTGCGCAAGGAATATATCGCCTCCGTCAAGGCAAACCTCGTCGGTCAGTTGGAGAACACCTATCTCGTGGATGAGAAAGGTAACAAAACAAAGCTGAAGCATAAATAATGAGACGCCCTCCTGTATGGGAGGGCGTCTCATCTTGTCAAAAGAGTTCCCTCTGACAGCAGGCCGGTATACCCTAAACTTGTGGGGTAAAATAAGTTGACAGCTTATTCTCAAGGATTTCATAATAAAACCAAGAGAATAAGGAGGCATTCAAAGCGGCACGTAAATATGACCATGAATACAAAGTACAAGCAGTAAAACTTGCCAAAGAAATTGGCAGCGCTAAGGCTGCTAAAGAATTAGGAATCCTGGAAGGAACTATCCATACATGGTTAAAAGCTGTAAGAGCCGATAAGTTAGATATTGGGGAAGGTTCCCATACCCCTGCCAGCGCAATGAGCCTGTCAGAAAAGATTACCATGCTGCGTAAGCAGAGGACGGCAGAATTGCCGGGAAAATTTCATTTTATTGCCGGGTGCCTGATATCAGCCGGCAAGGCTTCTATAAATATCTCTTGAACAAAGACCCTCCCTGGAAGTATCAGGATCTACCGGATGCCATGAAAGAAATCGTCAATGAAGATGAATGTAACGGTACTTATGGACGGATCTGGATGTATCGGGCGCTGTTGCTGAAGCAGCCGGAGGGAGTACATATCCCCAGTGATTAGAAAACGCCCTGACAGCTTATCCCACACTGGAAAGCACCGTCATCCACAGTGATCGTGGGACACAGTATACCAGCGAGTCCTGCCGACAGACCATCCGGGAGCAGCACATCCACCAAAGCATGAACAGCGTCGGAGGCCGCTGCCATGATAATGCACGCTGTGAGAGTATGTGGGCCAGAATGAAGACGGAACTTCTCTACGACCGCTATGACACGAAACAGATGACTGGAGAGGAACAAGTACTCATTTGGGGATACTTCCTCAGTTATTGGAATAACCAGAGGATCTGCTCTGCCAATGGAGGACTTCCTCCCATGATAAAACGCAGGCAGTATTATGAGGCCTTGGAACAGGCAGCATATGAAAGGCGAAGATACCCTGTCCTGTGTGGCGGTATCGGTGCAGGGCAAGGCGATGGAAATCGGGGCGGACAGGCTTCCTGACATGTTCCGCAAAAATCCTTATATGGAGAAAATTTATCCAGATGTGCGCTCCCGCAGCGCCCTCACGGTATTCAAAATCTATGAAGGAACCGGTGAATGGTTCGACCTCTCCAAGCAGCCGATAGAACGGGAGAGCTTTTCTTTCGGCGGCGCACAGGCAAAGGAAACAGGCTACTTTGTAACAGACAAATGTATCGGCTGCAAGCTGTGCTATTCCAAATGCCCTCAGAAGTGCATTGATATTTCGGTACAGCCGGTTGTGATCCAGCAGGAACATTGCCTGCACTGCGGGAATTGCTTTGAAATATGTCCCGCAAGAGCAGTCGAAAGAAGGTAACCGTTTATGACACAGATAACGACCCAGGAACAGCGTCTTAACTTTCTGATCCGATATTTGCTGAACGAGAAAGATGAATATAGAGACATCGAAATTCCCGCTGATAAGCAGGAGAAACAGCACCTTTTGCGTAGTTTGATGAATGTGCGCCCTCCTGTTCCAGCCAGCGCAGAGTTTTTGAAAATACAGAACGACTATCTGCAAGAGCGGATTGAGAAATGCGGCGTTACAAAACTGGAGGATTTAACTCCGGTGCAGCCGGGGATTTATCTCTGGCAGGGTGACATTACCACCCTTGCCGCCGATGCGATTGTAAATGCTGCAAACAGCCAGATGCTGGGATGCTTCGTTCCCTGCCACGGCTGCATTGACAATGCTATTCACACTTATGCTGGCATACAGCTCCGACTTGAATGTGCAAAGCTCATGGCAGCACAAGGGAAAGAAGAACCCACGGGCAAGGCAAAAATCACAAAAGCATACAACCTGCCCTGCCGTTATGTGTTGCACACCGTTGGCCCTATCATTTACGGAGCAGTTACAAAGGCAGACCGGGAATTGCTGGCAGGCTGTTATCGTTCCTGTCTGGATTTGGCGGCAGCCCATCGCCTACAAAGTGTGGCGTTTTGCTGTATC
>CALWWH010000277.1 GCA_944385195.1 uncultured Oscillospiraceae bacterium
GGCGACGGCTCCACCCTCAGCCCCCAGGGCCAGGCCACCCGCGCCCAGGCGGCGGTGATGCTCATGCGCTTAGGCGGCAAAAGAAGATAAGTGTTCCCCGCCCACGCCTACTTTTGAGGCGCAGACAGTCAATGAGCTGTCTGCGCCTCTTTCTTTCACGGCATTCATTCAATCCATTGAGTCAATTGCTGCTGATTTTGGCTTTGCATCACACCTCATATGTCCCAAGCTGTCTTTCGTTTTGCTGCAGCAATGTGAACTGTGTGCTCATATCGTTCACAACACTTTACGCCAGGTCATCATGAATTCCGCAGCATTACCGGGCCAAGCAGGCCCAGCGGCTCGAACATAGAGCACTGGGAGTCGGCGCTGCGATTGGTGCCGGTGACGTCAATGGTGATGGTGTTCTGGCCGGGGTGGAAATAGTTCTCCACCTCAAAGGTATAAGGCGCACAGATGCGGATGCCGGCGGGCTTGCCGTTGATGGACAGTTCCGCCATATCGTACACTTCTCCCAGGTCAAGGATCGTGTGATCGCCCAGCGCGGCCAGATCTACGGTTGTCTCATAGCGGAAGGTGTGGTTAGATACCTGGAACTTGCCGGGAGCGCCCAGGTTTTCCAGTTTTTCAATGGGCTGGGGTACTGTGAAATTGGGATATGCCAGTGCCTCGGCGCTGCTGAACTGCCAGCTGCCCAGTTCTGCGGCAGTGGTGGTGACGGGACGCTGCTCGATGACCACGTCTCCCAGATCGCCGAAGAGCACCAGCACCGTCTCCCCGGGGGCTAGGTGAATGTGCATCGTCGTATTTGCGCCCTTAACGGCCTCATTGGCAGCAAAGAAGCGGTTGCTCAAAGCGTCGTACTGCGCACACTTACCGACCGAAGGGAAGGTGAGATCGGTATCAACCTCAGCGTAGGGATACTCATTAAAGAGCAGGTACAGTTCCAGATCTTCGTGGGCATAGCGGTAATACCGCAGGCCGGGCACACTGCCGGAGGTGTGGATATCCCGGATGCCCTGCGCAGTCAGCCAGTTGGCAACCTCGCCCAGCTTGACGACCACGCACTTCTTCAGCTCCGCCAGACGGGTGTTATCGCCGCCGACAACGCCAGAGGGCAGCGCATCGATAAACAAGACGGGAATGTTCAGCGCTCTGACGAAATCCAGCGCCTCAGGGCAGATGAATTCACAGTAGGGAATGACCAGGGCGCGGTAGCGCTCTTCGTTGACGCAAAGAGCCCCGTCCGTGACTGCGGCGGCATACTCCTCGGCCTTCGTGTAGACATCGATGGGCAGGATGTCGCAGTCAATCTGCGCCATCGCCAGCTCGTGGATGGGACGGGCGGAAGACATGTACTGGCCAGCCCACTCCGCCTCGGCATGGTACAGCACCGCCACAGGCGCGATATGCCTGCCGTCGTTGATCAAATCACAGATACGGGTCAGATAAGCGGTCAGTGTAGAAAAGCCGCGATAACCCAGGTTGGGGATGGTGCGCGGTGTGTTCCATCCGCCGCCGGCAGCGGAGGCTTTGCTGAAGTTGGGCATCATCTGGTTGATGCCGCGGGAGACCAGGTTGTCGCAAACCCATTTGAGATGCTTGATTCCGTGGACCTTCTCATAGGCAGCAAAGGTTTCGCAGAGCACCTTTCCCTTTTTCTTGGGGTCAATGTGCGCGGCAGAGCTGCCCAACTTGGCCAGCATGTAGACAAACTCCTCGCCGTTGTTGGTTCCCAGGGTCCAGCGGTACATTTTATGGTCAAAGCCCGGCAGAAGCTGGTTCTCGACTACGTCGATGCCGCCGAGCGTCTGGCCATGCATGGCGCGGAAATAGTGACCAGCGCCGGCGCCCAGGCGGGCGTGGTTGCCCGCATCTTCCACCAGATGGCCGGTATAGAGGCAGCCGTGGTCTGTGCACCACTGGCCGATCTGACCGACGAAGTTCTTTTCATAGAGCTTGGTGACCAGATCCATATAGGTATAGCGAACGGCAGCGTTGGTCTCTTTGCCGCAGTCGTACCACAGAGCGGGCAGCCGGAGATAATACGCAGGGCCATATGTATCGATCAGCAGCTGCTCCAACTCATCACACCACGGCAAAGGTACCCGGTCCTTGCCGATACCGGTGTTATCCTTATAGCCCGCACCATAGCCTGCGACGTTGCCAAACTCCGGCTCGTCGGTAAAAAAGCCACGGAAGGTCTTTCCAAAATGCTCCTTATAGCGGTCATACATTGGCTCATACAAGGCGTCAATCAGTACACGGACAGATTCGCGGTCGATCATGTTGATGTATCCGTCGCGCCCGGTAGACTTATACGTCTTGAAGATCACCAGAATGTGCCACAGTCCTTCGGGAACGTCCCAATACAGCCATCCATCCACGACTCTGCCAGTCAGGTCAATACACTCACCGTAGAGGCTGTTGCTCTGGGTGTCCTTACGCATGGCAACGACGGCAATTTGCTCGTTCATCGGGATGCGAGCGCCCATGGCCTTGTCAACCATTTCCTGCACCACATTGGCTCCCCCGTCCAGAGGGGAGTTCAGCGCCACGCGAAGAATGTCCTGCATATTCTTCGGATTGAGCCGGGAGCCGATATTAAAGGAGGCCCCTCTCAGGGGACCGACGGCGTCAATCTCGCGGAAGTCGACAAAACGTTTTGCCAGATCCGGGCGGCGGCGGCGAATCCAGCCGTTGGCCTCGCCGGAGGGGAAGGTCTGCTCATCCTGGATGAAAAAGCGCATGCCCAGCTTTTGCAGCTCATCAATCATGATGTCCATGTCGGTCCAAAAAGCCCAGCCCATGTACTCACCACTGGAGGGGCAACCAATGAAGCACTCGATACCATTTTCCTTTAATTCTACAAATTTAGCATGCATAGACTCCCGGCTTTCGCCTTCATCCAAGTGAAAAAAAGGCATGTGGTGTTTGTCTCCCCGGAGATTAATTGCATTTATAAGTTGCTTATTTATTTGAAAATCCACCTTAATTTGAAGTTGCACAGACAATTTTACTCCACCGTTCCCGTTTGGATTATACCACCGCTCTTGTAACTTGTCAATAACCAAGATAGTAGAATGCAGTGCTGGATACAATAATTTCTGAAGAATTTTGATAATAAATTTGACATAATATATACGCCATGTTAGTATATTTCCAGATGCGCAGATACCCCATTTCCCAAAACATCTATAAACTAGGAGGCTGCATCATGAAAAATGCTCGCATTTTTAGAATATTTGTGTTATTGCTCTGTACTATCCTACTGTTGACGCTATTTTGCAGCTGTATAACTGATCAATCACAAAGTAATAGCCCCCTGCGACTGACCCCGTCCCCACCGAGACGCCCGCAGAAGAGAGCAGTACGCCTGATGAGGAGCCAGTTGAGACCCCTGCCGAAGAATCCACTGAGGCGCCCCCGGATGCACCCGCCTTTGACGCCAGCGCCACTCCCTTCACCGAGGAGCCTGTGCATTTGAGCATCTGGTGTATCAACGGGATGCTCGACTCCACTGTCGGCGTTGAAAACGGCAATGATGTCCTGGCCATCCAGGAGATGACCCGCCGCACCCATATCAATCTCACCTGGACGCATGCTTCCGATGCCGGCGCTCAGGAGCAGTTTAACCTGATGCTGACCAGCGGAGATTTCACCGATATGTTCGTCAATTACAACGTCAATTATCCCCAGGGGCTTGACTACTACATTGACGAAGAGGTCATCATCGATATCAAGCCATATTTTGATACCTACGCCCAGGACTATGCCAAGATTGTGGCGGAAGAGGACAATATCCGAAAAGCGGTCACCACTGACAGCGGCTATGTTCCCCTCTTCCGCACCATTAACACCTCCATTCAGCCCACCTACATGGGCTTTACCACCAACCAGTACTATCTGGACAGCTGCGGCATCACTGAGCTGCCGGAAACAGTTGAAGCGTTTGGCAACATGCTTGCCGCCTTCTCTGAGGCCGGCTTTGGCAGCAACGGCCAGCTGTATACTTCCGGAGGCAGCAACGGCATGGACTCTATCATCATGTCCGCCTTTGATGCCGGTTAAGGATATCTCAATATCAACGGCAAGGCCGTCTACAGTCCCACCACCGACAACTATAAAAACTATCTGGCGACTATGGCCGATTGGTACAGCAAGGGCTATATTGACAGAGATTTCCTCACCCGTGTGCACTACTACGTTGACATTGGCGTGTATATGAGCGGCGAGGTGGCTGTCTACCCTACTGCCTACACTTTTATGCCTGTCATTGACGGCGCCTGGGCCGCCAACGAGGGGTGGGAGACCGTCGCGCTGCCCAATATACGGGCCGTAGAGGGCACTGGCGCTGTCATTGCCACAGCCAGCACACTGACCCGTATGAGCGGCCTTGCGGTTACGACTGCCTGCGAACATCCTGAGCTGGCTGTCCAATGGGCTAACTACCTGTACACCGAGGAAGGCGCCTTGTGCATCAACTATGGTATTGAAGGGGAGTCCTTCGAATTTGTCGACGGCAAACCCATGCTGACGGAGTTTATCTATGCCAACCCCGATGGCCTGTCTCAGAACTCTCTGCTATGCAAGTATGCTGGCGCAACGATGCTGCCCCGTCTCTATGACTGGGAGCGTGAGCTGACCGAGGTCATCCCCGAGAAGCTGCCCGCAGCCTTTGCGCTTTGGTATTCCATCATGGATATGGATCACTATCAGGGTATGCCCGACGGCGTTGCACTCAGCGCCTCTGAAAATGAGGAGTATGCCGCCAAAATGAACGACATCACTACCTATCTAGGCGAATATACCTTGAACATTATCACTGGTGCAGCAGACTTGGAGAGCACCTGGGATGAATTTCTTCAGTCCTGCTACGATATGGGTCTGGAAGACTGCACTGCAGCAGGCCGCTCTGGATCGGTATTGGACTCGTTAAACTTGAAAAAAGATTCAAAACATAGTATTATCATATCAGTATACTGATAACGGAGGCGACCTCTTTGGACGGAAGCAAAAAGAGATACCCCGCCGCAGTGCGGCAGCAGCAGATCCTGAACATCGCGCAGAAGCTGTTTGCGGAGCGAGGCTATGAAACGAC
>CALWWH010000278.1 GCA_944385195.1 uncultured Oscillospiraceae bacterium
TTCTCTACGGTTTTGACCCGGTTGGGTGGGCATAGCGGCGGAGATTTGGCAACCCTCACGCTTACCTTAGAGGGTAGAACAGTCACCTGCACCGCTTTACGGGACACAGGCAACACCCTCTGCGACCCGGTCAACGGCTACCCCGTGCCGGTCGTAGACTGGCAGACGCTGCATCAGCTGCTGCCGAACGCACCGCCAGACCTGCCCGAGGACCCGGTAGCCGCCATGGCGCTGCTGCATGCGCGGGGACGGCTGCTTCCCTGCAAAACAGTCAGCGGCACAAGCCTGCTCCCCGCCCTGCGCTGTGACAGGGTCAGCATTGACGGTACGCGGCAAGCAGGGACAATCGTCGCAGTCGCAGCGAGCAGTGTCAGCGACGGCGGTGCCTATCACGCCTTGATTGGAGGTACATAAATGGTACGATTTTGGTGGTTATTGCACATATTCAAACCTGCAAAGGTCATGTACATCGGCGGCAGCGACATTCTCCCAGCCCCACTGAAGGGCCAGGCCGAACAGGAGGCGCTGGCAAAACTTTCTACCGGGGACGAAGCTGCCAAGCAAACGCTCATCGAGCACAATCTGCGCCTGGTGGTCTACATCGCCAAGCGCTTTGAGAGCACGGGGGTAAACCTGGAGGACCTGATTTCTATTGGCACCATTGGGCTCATCAAAGCCGTGGGGACCTTCGACGCTGGCAAAAAGATCAAACTGGCAACCTACGCCTCCCGCTGCATTGAAAACGAGATTTTAATGCACATTCGCAAGATCTCAGGGCAAAAGGCCGAGGTTTCCCTGGACGAACCCATCAACACAGACTGGGACGGCAACGAGCTGCTTTTGTCGGACATTTTGGGTACGGAGCCGGATGCGGTAGCACGCCCCATTGAGGATGACGTGGACCAGCAGCTTCTGCGGGAGGCGATCAGCCGCCTCAGTCCCCGGGAGCGAGACATTGTAACCATGCGCTACGGCCTCGGCGGTCGTCGGGAGAAAACCCAAAAAGAAGTTGCCGACCTGATGGGCATCTCCCAGAGCTATATCTCCCGGCTGGAAAAGCGGATCATGGGTCGCCTGCGGAAAGATATTTCCCGGATGATGTGAGCCTTTGGTATCTGCGCTGTACTCCCCTGAGACGTTTGTTGTCACCAGAGACATCCTTCTTTCCTCTAAGAGAAAGGCAGCAAGAGACAAGGACCGACCAACGCGGTCGGTCCTTGTCTCTTGCCAAATACAGCGGGATAAGAACGTCAAAAGTGATACGCTCAGCTCTTCAAATAGTCAAAATTCTCAAACACAGGGATGCCGGTGTACTGCTTGACCTCTTCCTCCCCCTTGAGAGCACGGATGGCGCCGGCAGCGAGGGCTTCCATCTCAAACTCACCCGCCTGGACGGAAATCGGAGCGATCCAGCTGATATACTCGGTCAGATGCTCAACCAGGTACTTATCATGGGAGATACCGCCGGTCAGGATGATGGCGTCAACCTGGCCCTTCAGGGCAGCAGCACAGCCGCCGACAGCCTTGGCGATCTGGTAGATGAAGGCATCATAGACCAGCTTGGCATACTTGTCCCCATCGTTAATGCGGGCCACAATCTCGCGGGCGTCAGAGGTACCCAAGTGATCGGTCAAGCCGCCGTTTTTGACGATGCGGTCATAGAGTTCTTTTTCAGTGTACTTACCAGAAAAGCACATGTGCACCAAGTCGGTGGCAGGCAGCCAGCCGGCACGGGTCGGCGCCATGGGGCCGTCGCCATTGACCGCGTCGTTGACGCAGCAGTAGCGGCCCTTGCGGTGGGCTGCTACAGTGACGCCGCCGCCGATATGGCAGCAGATGAGGTTCATGTCCTCGTACTTCTTGCCCTGAGAGGCAGCATAGCGGATGCAGTTTTCCTTCTGGTTCAGCGGATGGCCCTTGCTCTGGCGGAAAAACTCATGGAATCCAGTGATACGCTCCACGTCGTCCAGCTCGTCTACATCAGGGGGATTGACGCAGAAAATCTCTCCTCCGTACTCCTTCTGGAGCTCCTGGGCAATCTGCGGACCGAGCGTGTTGGGGTGGCGAACCGCAAAACAAGTGCGGGCGTGTTCCAATAGCTTCTCATTGGCAGCGTAAATGCCGCCATCCAGGGCAACCAAACCACCGCAGCGGGCGGCAAAGGCATCGATGCCCTCCAGCGATACACCTGCCTCCGTGAGGGCAGCGCGGATGGTCTGCATACGGAAAGGCAGCTGATCGGGGATCTCTTTAAATTTCTTGAGTTCGGCAGCGTCGTGGGTTACATTGGTGGAAAAGACAGGGGTTTCATCCTCAAAAAGGGCAATCTTTGTAGAGGTGGAACCAGGATTGATGACAAAAACCTTCATGAATTAACCCTCCTGTGCACGGACAACGGAAATGGCAATGTTGCCAACCAGCTCGCTGACAGGCGCGCTGCGGGAACAGTCACAGACGATCTTTTTAAAGCCCTGGAGAATGGGACCATAGGCGTCAGCCTTGCCGAAGATTTGCAGCATCTTCACACCAATGTTGCCCACATTTAGATCCGGCCAGATGAGGATATTGGCCTTGCCGGCGACAGCGCTCTCGCGCTTGACCTTCTTGGCTCCCACAGCAGGGACAATGGCGGCGTCCAGCTGGAACTCTCCGTCGATGGCATAGTCCGGACGCAATTCTCTGGCAATTTCGACTGCCTTGCGAACCTTGTCCACCAACTCACTCTCGGCAGAGCCGTCGGTAGAATAGCTCACCAGTGCACAACGGGGTTCCCATCCCAGCAGGGACTTGGCGGTGTCGCAAGCGGAGACAGCGATAGAGGCCAGGTCGGAGGCATCGGGATCGACGCAGACGGCGCAGTCACCGACCACCAGCAGGTCACCTTCGCTGCCCTCCCAGCCGGGAATCTGAGCCACACCAATGCTGGAAACGGTGGTGACGCCCTCGGCCAGGCCGATCATCTGCTGGCCGGCCCAGAGGACATCGCCAGTGGTGTGCGTCATGCCGGCAAACATGACGTCTGCCTTGCCGGTCGCCTGGAGCATCAGGGCGGTATACATGCTGTCCTTTGCTTTGCGCTTAAGGCTCTTGACACTCATCTCTGTGGAGTAACTCTGATAGGCCTCAAACAGGGCCTCGCAGGCTGCCTCATCAGAGGTGTCGAAAATATCCATGCCAGAAGCATCAATGCCGTACTGGGCGATGTAGCCCTTAATTTCCTCGGCGCTGCCAACCAGCAGGGGTTTGCAGATGCCCTCGGCTGCGCACAGCTGCGCAGCCTGGAGGATCTTCTCCTCGTTGACCTCAGGGAAGGCGACAATCTTGGGGTTTGCCTTGGCCTTGGTCATGATCTCGTTCATCATGTTCATGGTTGATCTCTCCTCAATACTTTTAGGTTTTACCTATGCTTTTACGCTATAATTATATGTAGTTTTCAGTAAGTTGTCAACGGAGGATACCTGCGTTTTTTCGCCAGGGAGTATGACATCCTGGAATAGTCGTAGCGAATCTGTAGAGGAATTGAGAGCATCTCAGCTTGGGCATGAATCGGCGCCAATTGGCCTGTCCCCGGCACTCTGGGTCCCAGTCATAGCCTTCGGCGTGAATTTGGCAAAGAACCAGACGTCCTGTCGCATCCTCTTTTTTATTCTGCCTGCCAGCCTTTTTATCCGCAAGAACGTGAGAGAGAACCGGCAATTTTCCAAGCAAACCAAAAGGGGCCCGAGCGTAGTGCTCAGACCCCCTTAACGGACAACGCAGGCGATACGATCTATGCAATCTTGACATTATGCCAAAATGATACCATGCCTTAATGCTCCTGGCCGCAGTGATGACCTCCGCAGCCATGTTCCCCGCAATTACCTTCATGGTGGTGGCCCTCATGATGGCTGCAAGCCGCCTGGGGGTTAAAGGCTAGGGTATGAGAAAGAAAAGCTTTAACGGCATCATCCGCCCTCCCGGACACCCCGCCATACAGCTCGATACCAGCATCGGCCAGCGCCGCTTTGGCGCCGCCTCCGATCCCGCCGCAGATCAGCGCATCAACTTTTAAGTTCTGCAAAAGGCCGGCAAGGGCACCGTGTCCGCTGCCATTGGTGCTGACAATCTCCGACGCGACAACCTTCCTCTCTTGTGCATCATAAATTTTAAACTGCTCTGTATGTCCAAAATGCTGAAATACATTTCCATCTTCAAAAGCAACTGCAATTCTCATGGTATTCTCTCCTTTGGTTCTAAATGGGATCATTTGCGCTTGGCTGCAACTGTCAGAAAAGCCACAGCCTTCCTGGATTCCGCTGCAAATACGGTATTCACCGCCTTCAATTTTCAGTGGGTACCCATCCACCAGAACTTCGGCAATTTTCCGCCGGGCGTTCTCGTAGATCTTTTGCACTGTCGTTCGCGCAATTTGCATTTGTTGGCTGCACTGCTCCTGGGAAAATCCCTCTTTGTCAATCAGACGGAGGGATTCATATTCGTCAAGCGTCAGGACAATCGGCTTTTTCCCTTCGCTGTTCTCCCGTGGGAAAAATTCTAAATTCTCAGGATAACGGCACACTCTTCGGCACTTTCTCGGCCTTGGCATTTTCTACCCCCTCTCTGCAAACCATCTTAACACCATTTATGGCATATGTCAATAACAATTATTGACATATGCCATAAATTTATCTATCCATGCCGCAGGCAAAGGCCGTCTCAATCAGGCAGCGATCATTTTTCACTGTATCATAGAAGCGGAAACCTCCGGCAAAATTGTAACAGTCATAGCCGTAACCAGCCAGGATACGGGTCGCAATATAGCTGCGAAGACCACTCTGGCAGATGACATAGACGGGCTTCCCGGCCTCAATTTCACCCAGTCTTTCCCGCAGCTCATCCACAGGAATGTTGACAAATCCGTCTATATGGCCCCTTTGATATTCCTGTGGGGTACGGGTATCGAGAAGTGTTACGCTTCCGTCCCGGGGAAGAGCGTCCACCTGTTCCAGATACCACTGCTTGACCACGCCTTTGACGATATTGTCGATCATAAAGCCCGCCATATTGACCGGATCTTTGGCCGAGGAATAGGGCGGCGCATAAGCCAGATCCAGTTCCTGGAGTTCAGTTGCTTTCATCTTGGCACGAATCGCCGTGGCAATAACGTCTATGCGCTTATCTACCCCTGCGTAACCGATGATCTGAGCCCCAATCAGCCGCTCGGTTTCTTTTTCGAAAAGCACCTTCATGGTCATGGTTTTGCCCCCGGGATAGTACCCGGCATGGTTTGTCGGCGAGAGGATGACCTTATCTACGCCAAGTCCTGCCGCCCGGGCGGTCCGTTCGTTGATTCCTGTCGTTGCAGCCGTTAAGTCAAAAATTTTTATAACAGAGCTGCCCTGGCCGCCGCTGTAGCGGCTGTTGCCCCCGCAGATATTATCAGCGGCAATGCGTCCCTGCTTATTGGCCGGGCCCGCCAGGGAAATCAGCGTATCCGTGCCCGTAACAAACTGCTTGATTTGCACAGCGTCGCCCACGGCGTAGATATCGGGAATCGATGTCTCCATCCGATCGTTGACAACGATACTCCCTTTGATGCCCAGTTCCATGCCCGTGCCTTTTGCGAGGCTGCTGTCGGGGGTCACGCCGATGGCGAGGAGAACCATATCTGCATGGAGTGGCTGAGCGTCTTCCAGCAGCACATCTATGCCTTCGCGCTGTTCCTGGAAGCCCTCCACCTTATGTCCTAAGGCCAGACGCACGCCATGCTTTCGAAGCTCAGCGTGAATAAAGGCTGCCATATCTGCGTCAAAAGGAGCCATGAGCTGTTCTTGGCTCTCTACGATCGTCACCTTCATGCCCAGCTGGCACAGGTTTTCCGCAACCTCCAGACCAATGAATCCGCCGCCAGTGATCACAGCAGACTCCGGGTGGTGTTTATCGATGTACTCCCGGATCTGAAGCGTGTCTTCTACGGTGCGCAGGGTAAAGAGTTTCTCTGTGTCCATTCCGGGGAACGCCGGCTTGAGCGGTTTTGCGCCGGGAGACAGCAGGAGCTTATCGTAGCTCTCCTCAAATTCACTGCCGCTTTCCAGGTTTTTCACCGTTACCGTTTTTCGCTCCGGATGGATAGCCGTCACCTCATGGTGTACCCGCATATCTACACGGAACCGGGCATAAAAACTCTCCGGCGTTTGCAGCGTCAATTCCTCTGCCTTGGCAATGGTTCCGCCGATATAATAGGGAAGCCCGCAGTTGGCATAGGAAATATAGCCCGACCGTTCAAATACAACAATCTCCGCTTTCTCGTCCAGCCTGCGGATTCTGGCCGCAGCAGTCGCTCCACCGGCAACTCCGCCTACAATGACGACTTTCATATTATCGCTTCACCTTTCCGTGATAGGCGGAAATTCCGCCAATATTTTTAACATTTGTGTAGCCCATACGCTTGAGAATCGCAGCAGCTTGTCCGCTTCTGCCTCCGCTGAGACAGTGGACAAAAACCGGCGTATTCTTGTCCTTGACAACAGACGAAACCATCTCAATATTTTGCAAAGGGACGTTTTTACTGCCGGGGATATGACCTTCCCGGTATTCCTGCGGCGTCCTCACATCCAGCAGAACCGCGTTGGCTTCAGACTGATATTGTTTGACTCCCTCATTGATATCAGGGGAGCGAAGAAAATCGAAAAATCCCATGGGTCAACCTCCTTAGAATAGATCCAAGCATTTGCTCGTTTGAGCATACGCCCGTCCGTCTGATTGGCAGTCAGTTGATGAGCAACTGCAAGGAGAGCTCATCATCTAACCCGCAGCTTGCGCCTATCCGTCAGCTGCGGACGATGTCCGCGCCCTCGTCAGAAAGTTCCTCCGCAACAGGGCCGGGCATTCGGCAGGAGCTGCCTCAATTGTCAGACCTCCGTGGTAAACTCTCCTTTCCCCTCGCAATCTGGATCGACTGTCACCAAACGTATTTATGCTTGCGTTTTCTGATTGCAATTATACCCCACATGGATTCCTCGTTCTGTGATGTTATCACGCTCAGGCTGATTCTCCCGCTTGTAAACACGCCAGCAAAAAAGCGGCGTTACGATCATCGTCACACCGCATTTGCCGTTTTCAAACCATACCGGCTGCTTGTCAACATTTGGTACAGCAGACGGTGGACTGCTGCGCGGACAGCCCTCCTAAATGCGGTGACGGGGATGGTTTCGCCGCTTACGGCAGCAACACAGACACCCGGCGGTGCAAATTCTCAATGTCCGTCTCCGCACAGCCCGGCTGATACTCACCATCCAGTGTCCAGGCCATGTTGGGGTCGCCGGTGACGTGAACCTTGGACACGCTGCGGAAGACCATCATGGGATTGTCGTACTTCTGCAAGGTCAGGGCAGCGATGATCTGGTTAAGCTCCGGGATCGTCTTGGGCATTCGGATGAGCAGCAGTTCAAACAGGCCGTCATCCAGGCTCACCAGGGACTGATCCAGCGTCAGCACGCCGCCAACGGAGGTGGAATTGCTCACTGCGCCGAAGATGAAGTTGTCCTCAATGGTCTCGCCTTCCACCTCAAAACGCAGATGCTCTGCGTGAACGCTCAGCAGATCTTTCATCCCTTCGAGCACATAGGCCACATGGCCCAGGAGATTCTTAAGGTTTTGGGAGGCGGTGTAAGACGCCCGAGTAAAGAGGCCGAAGCTGGCGATGTACGAAAAGCAGCGTCCGCCAAAAGACCCCACATCCAGTCCATGGACATTGCCTTCCATAATTTCATGCGCACAGATCGCAAGGTTGCGATTGAGTCCCAGGCTGTTGCCCAGATCATTGGTGCTGCCCGCCGGGATATAGCCGACGGGGCATTGATGGCCCGCGCTGACAAGGCCCTGTACAACTTCGTTAAAGGTACCATCCCCGCCAACTGCTACAATCAAGTCCGCATCGCCACCATGTCTAATGGCGATTTGAGTGGCATCTCCCCTGCCCCGGGTGAGCATGGTGAGGCACTCGTAACCGTATTCCTGAAATATCATGATTAGATCCGCCAAATATCGCTTTCCCTGTTTCATACCAGCAGCAGGGTTTAAGATTAGAACCAATTTCTTTTCCAAAATACGACATCTCCTGTTTCGTATATTTGATCCCATTATATCCATTCGCTTTCGAGAAAGCAAGTCCATCTCCATTGATGATTGTTTGTTTTTTGTTTATATTTTTGGGTAAGCTACAAGAAACGCACACAGGAGGCATCACATGAACAAGAAAAAAGATCAGACCGACCGCGACGACCTGCTGGAACTGGGCAGCTCAACCCTGGAGGTCGGCAGCAGCCGCATCCGCTGCATGACCATCGTCGGGCAGATTGAGGGACATCAGCTGCTCCCGGATACCATTAAATCCACCAAATATGAGCACGTCATCCCTGAATTGGCAGCTATGGAAGAGAGCAAAGATGTGGACGGTGTTTTATTGCTGCTTAACACCGTTGGCGGTGACATCGAGGCGGGACTTGCTATTTCCGAGCTTATCGCAGGCATGAAGACTCCCGTGGTCTCACTGGTGCTGGGCGGCGGGCACTCCATCGGCGTACCTCTGGCCGTCTCCGCCCAGCGGTCCATGATCGCTCCGTCTGCGGGCATGACTATCCACCCTGTCCGCACCACTGGCATGGTCGTCGGCGTCAGCCAGAGCTTCACCTATCTGGAGCGCATCCAGGACCGTATCATTGAATTTGTCGTCGCCCACTCACAGATCACCCGCGAAAAGTTCCGGGAGCTCATGCTGGAGACCGGCCAGCTTGCCCAGGATGTGGGCACCGTTGTCTATGGCCGCGAGGCAGTCGAGTGTGGACTGATCGATCAGCTGGGGACATTGAGTGACGCACTGGCATGGCTGAGGGCGAAGATCGGCGAATAGGCGCTTGCCCTAAGGCACTGGTCATGCAAAGCCCCGGCGCGATGGAGTATATCCCATTGCACCGGGGCTTCGTTGGATCGTATGATTATCGTGTGATTTTTTACAGTTCCTTGCCGGCTGACATATATGGCCAAGTGTTACGATGAGGCGCCTTCGCGTCCTGATCCAGGCTGGATTTCTCCATCAGGAGAGGTCTGTGGATGTCAGTTTCCGCCTTTTTTGAACATCGCCAGCAGTTGTTTGGGCTTAACTGGCTGGCCGCGGTAAAAGCTCATCATCTCATAGAGTTTCCCAGCCAGAGCGCAGCAAAGCAGCGCTGTCAGGATCACGATGGCCAGGCTCGCTGCGCCTACCCAGGAGGAGATCTGGCCCAACATCAAGCGACTCGGTGTAGCCAGAATCGCCGTAAAGGGCACCCAATCGACCCAGGTTGTGGTGATGCCGCCGGTCTGCATCATCCCGCCGCCGAAAAGGCATACCAGGAAACTGATCACCAGCGCCATGGTGAAGAGCATATTCGTGGAGGACAGCTCCTCTGGCTTGGAGGCCAGAGCCCCGCCGATGGCTGCCAGGGCGCAGTAAAGCAAAAAGCCCGAGAGCATAATGCACACACCGACTATCACCCCCATCGGGTCAAACAGTCCACCGATGGCGCCGAAACTGTCAACAAACAGCAAATAGGCAGAACTCGTCTCCGGATTGATCGTCCTCAGGATCTCCGCGCCGGCGAAGAAGCCGCAGCCCAGCGCCGCCACCCAGATCACCAGCTGCACCACCGCCGCCAGTGAGATTGCCAGGACCTTGCCCAGCATCATCGCCTTGGGACTGACACAGACCAAGAAGGTATCCATAAGTTTAGAGGTCTTCTCTGAGATGGCGCTGGTTGCCACGCTCTGGCCGTAAAACAGTACCATAAAATAGAGGGTCATGATGGTCAGATAGGGCAGCATCATACTGACAATCTCCATCAAAGCCGAGCTATCGTCCTCATCCGGGGTCTCAATGACCGTACCCGTGGGGGTGGCCAGTTCCTGGGAGAGGTCTGCAATCGTCTCCTCAGACAGACCGGATTTTTGCACCTGGATCATCGAAAACTGCTCTGCAATCTGGTTGGCATAGAGATTTGCCAGCTCTGCGTCCTCACCCAGCATCGTCAGATCGTACATCCCGTCCACCATGGTGACCAGCAAGAGCAGGTCTTTGTCCGTCATCTCCGCCTTGGCGGCGTCGAATTCGTCAAAGGCTTCGAACACAGGCCCTTCGCTGCCCAAGTTGAGGACGTTCCACTCCGCTGCACCGGGGGTCTGATCGACCACCAAAATCCGCTCGACGGTGTCAATGCCTTCCAAAACTGCGGACTGCGTACCCGCAGGCACGGCCGGCTCAGGTGCGTTGTCGCTGACAATCAAGTCCTCTACCGTAGGTAGAAATGCTGGCAGCGCAAAAAGCAGCAGCGCCATGAGAATCGTGACCGCGCGCCAGCCCTTGGTGCCAACCTGATGGCGGAAGGTAAAGCCAAAAACCGTTGTAAACTTATTCATATGTTCAGGCCTCCTTTGCCATCGCCAGCAGCTGGCGCAGCTTAATACGCTGGCCGCGGCTGAGGATTAACTGCCGGTAAACCCGAGCGGTCAGCCAGGCCAGGCCGGCCACAATCAATGCCTGCTCTACCCAGGAGACGATCAGCCACAGCAGACTGATGTTGCCCGTGACATACTGCGCCGGGGCGCAGAAAATGTTGACCACCGGGCACAGGGCAAGAAAAACAGACAGCCCACCGCCGGGAAGCGAGCCGGTCATGATGCTGACGAGGTAGCCCGCCAGGACGGTAAACATGACGCTGCCGGTGGCGCGCTCCACGTCTTCATTGCGGCTACAGCAAGTGCCCGACAGCCCGGCCAGCAGTGCAAAAGCCGCGTAGGCCAAAAGCATGGAGACCAGGACGATAGCAATGGTGCCCGCGTCCAGCCGCAGAAGGCTAAAGTCGAAGCCACTCAGGACTTGGTCCAGCGCCGCCTTGCCGCCCATGGCGCTATTGATGCTGTTCGACAGCACCAGGCAGAGCGCCATAGCCGCGAACATGCCAAAAATGTAGGTCATCATGGCCAGGATCTTGCCCAGCACCAGAGCAAGGGGCTCTACAGAGACCATCAGCAGCTCCACCAATTTCGAGGACTTTTCCTCGATAATGATGCGCACAATGTAAGTTGCCGCATAGGTACACAGAATCAGGACGATAATCGAATAGACGTAGGTAACCATGAAGCGCAGATCAAAGCCCAGGGTGTCCTCTTCTTTCGTCTCCGGGCTCTCATAGCCCTCCACTGAGCCGGTATAGCCCACCTGCACACCCGCAAAGAGTACAGATGCCGTCTCGGCACTCACGCCCAGCGCCTGCATCTGTGCGCTCTGAAGCCAGCCCTGAGCCAGTGCCGCCAGTTCGGAAAGAACCATGCTGCTGACCTCCTCACCGCCCTCGGCG
>CALWWH010000279.1 GCA_944385195.1 uncultured Oscillospiraceae bacterium
CCGCCGGCTGGAGCGACGAGCAGATGCTCTCCTACATCCGCGAGCACAACATCGTGTGCCAGGTGTGCGGCAAGTGTGATTTCACCGACATCCGCAAGTTCAACCTGATGTTCAAGACCTTCCAGGGGGTCAACGAGGATACTGCCGCGACCATCTATCTGCGTCCGGAGACCGCCCAGGGCATCTTTGTCAACTTCCCGGCCATCCAGCGCACCACCCGCAAGAAGCTGCCCTTCGGCGTCTGCCAGGTGGGCAAGTCGTGCCGCAATGAGATTACCCCGGGCAACTTTATCTTCCGCATTCGCGAGTTTGAGCAGATGGAGCGGGAGTTTTTCTGCAAGCCCGGCACCGACCTGGAGTGGTTCGCCTATTGGCGCGAGTTCTGCCACCAGTGGCTGCTGAGCCTGGGCATCGACGACAACTCCCTGCGCCTGCGCGACCACGAGCCCGAGGAGCTGGCTTTCTACTCCAAGGCGACCACCGACTTTGAGTTCCTGTTCCCCTTCGGCTGGGGCGAGCTCTGGGGTGTTGCCGACCGGACCGATTACGACCTGACCCAGCACCAGGAGCACTCCGGCAAGGACATGACCTATTTCGACCAGGAGACCAACGAGCACTATGTGCCGTACGTCATTGAGCCCAGCCTGGGCGCCGACCGCGTGACCCTGGCCTTCTTGTGCAATGCCTACGATGAGGAGATTGTGGACGAGGCCAAGAACGATGTCCGCACCGTCCTGCACCTGCATCCGGCCCTGGCCCCCATCAAGGCCGCCATCCTGCCGCTGTCCAAGAAGCTCAGCGGGCCCGCCACCGAGATCTACCATGCGCTGCAAAAGGAGTTTTACGTCGACTTTGACGACGCCGGCTCCATCGGCAAACGCTATCGCCGCTACGATGAGATCGGCACGCCCTACTGCATTACTGTGGACTTCGCCACCGTGGGCGATGACAAGACCGAGGCTGACCACTGCGTCACCATCCGTGAGCGCGACAGCATGGAGCAGGTCCGTATCCCCATCAGTGAGCTAAAACCTTGGCTGGCAGAGCGGCTGGCCTTCTGAGTTGATCAAAGGAGATCATAAATGACGTTTTTCAAGACGCTCCGCGACTGCTTCCTCTTTCAGAGGAGCAGCGCGGAGATTCCGCATTCCCGTAAAATCATATACCAGGTCTATCACTGGGGCATGGTGGTTCTGATGGGCGTTGTCCTGGGCATCCTTGCCCTGCTGCTGGCCTGCTGCAACCGCGGCTACGAGGTCTTCTACGGCTACTTCCGTTCGCCGATGATCCTCCTGCTGAACCTGCTGCCGCCGGTCTTCCTCATGGTTGGACTTTACGCCGCCACCGGACGGGCGTGGATTGCCTGGCTGGTGACCTCTTTCCTGATGCTGGTCTTTCCGGTGGCCAACCTCTATGTTGTCAGCTTCCGGGATGACCCCGTTACCATCGCAGAGGTTCTGCTGGCGCGCGAGGGCTTGACCATCGCTGCAAACTATACCATCGAGCTGGAGGCGAGAGTCTGGGCGGCGATTATCGCCATCCCCGCAGGGACGGTGCTGCTGTTCTTCGCCGTGCGGGGCCGCAACAGCTGGAAGCCCCGGGTCATCATTCTCGCAGCGCTGCTACTGAGCCTGGTTCCGCTGGCGTTTGTCTACACCAGCAAGACCATCTATGACGAGTACACCTGGAACTATGAGCATCTGACCGAGAAGCGTGCCACCGAGCGCTTCATCGGCAAGGGCTATTGGTATCCCTTCTTCTACGCCATGGGGGAGCTGCTTATCCCAGAACAGGGCCCGTCGAGCTCTGCTACGGTGGAGATCACCGACACCGGCGAACAGACCGTCACCGTCCAGCCTGAAACGGCGGAATCTGTCCCCACCGAGACTTTCCTGCCCGGCAGCATCGATGAGGATCGGAAAGTCGATGTGATCATGATCATGATGGAGGCCTTTTCCGATCTGACGGACCTGGGCATTGAGGGCATCCACGAGGATGTCTATGCCGACTGGCACGCGTTTGAGGCCGAGAGCTACCACGGGGATCTGGTGAACAACATCTTCGCCGCCGGTACGGTCAACACCGAGCGCTGCGTCCTCACCGGGGACTTCTGGGTTCCCGACGAGGGATACACCGCCGACGCCGGCAGCTATGTCCGCTACCTGGCGGATCAGGGCTATACCGTCAGCGGCAGCCATCCGATCTACGGCTGGTTCTACGACCGGCGGACTATCAACCAATATTTGGGGTTCCAGGATTACCGCTTCTGGGAGGAGCGCTATCAGTTCATGGTGCAGGACATCGCAGAGTTTCTCTACCGGGATGATTTGTTCCTGAACGATGTCTATGAGCTCTACCTGGCCGGTACCAACCGCCAGCATGGCCTGGACGAGATGGGAAATGAGATCCTGGTGCCCTATTTCCCGGAAAAGACCGAGGAACAGAAGGCCGCGGAGCTTCAGGAGTACCTGGCATCCCTGGTTGAGACGGAGATCAAGCAGGAAGCGCCTGCGGAGGGACAGGAATCTGAGCAGACGCCGGAGCACCCGACTCCGGAGGAAAACGGCATTCTCAACCCCGCCACGGTGGAGGCCGACGGGGAGGCAGAGGCTGTGTATACCGAGCCGGTGCCGCTGTACTATCCCTACGAGCGGACACCATACTTTGGCTTCCACGTCACCTACCAGGGCCACGCCACCTACGGCGACGACTATCTGGGCTGGGGCGGCCGGGAGTACTATAGCCGCGACGTCGCCGCGCCGGAGCAGCCCACCGCGGAGGAGATCTCCGGCTCTGCGGATATCATGGACTACGTTGAGGCCTGGGACCAGTACGCCAACCGGCCGGTGGTCAGCGACCAGTCCTATTATATCCTCAATAACTATCTGGGCTCTGTGGCAGACACCATTCAGGAGCTCATCAAGCTCCGGGACAAGCTCAATAGCCAGGACGAGCCTGTGGTCCTGGTGCTCTTCGGCGACCATAAGCCCTGGCTGGGCGACGGCAACAGCGTCTACAAGGAGCTGGGCATCAATCTGGACACAGACACCGAAGAGGGCTTTTACAACTACTACACCACGCCCTATCTTATCTGGGCCAACGACGCAGCCAAGGAGAAGCTGGGGAACGATTTTGTCGGTGAGGGACCGGATATCAGCCCGGCCTACCTGATGAATGAGCTCTTTGCGCTCTGCGGCTGGGATGGCCCGGCCTATATGGACCTGATGGAGGCCCTGCGCTCTACCCTGCCTGTGGTCAACACCGACGGCTACTATGTCACCGCCGACGGCTTTACCGATGAGCTGACCGAGGAGCAGCAGCGCGCCCTGAACAACGTCCGCCAGATGGCGGATTACCGCCGCACGCACGTAGGGGACATCAAGATCGTGACGGAGGAACTGCCATGACAGAGCGCCATCGCATGGAATCGGCCCTGCGGGAGGGCCTGCCGGGCCTCGGCCTGAGGCTCAGCCAAGCGCAGATCCAAAGCCTTCTGGACTTTGGCGCGGCAGTGCTCGCCCAAAACCAGGTGATGAATCTGACCGCCGTCAAGGAGCCGGAGGCCTTTGCCCGGCTGCACCTGCTGGACTCTCTGAGCCTGCTGACGGCGGCGGATCTGGAGGGCAAGTCCGTCCTGGATGTGGGCACTGGCGCAGGCTTCCCCGGGGTGCCGCTGAAGATCGCCTGCCCGAGCATCAAGCTGACCCTTTTGGACAGCACCGAGAAAAAATCCGCTGGCTGAGCCGGACGCTACCGACCCTCGGCATTGAGGCACAGGCCGTCTGCGCCAGGGCGGAGGCATATGAGCCCCGGTTCGACGTGGTCACCTCCCGGGCCGTGGCGCGGCTGAATCTGCTGTGCGAGCTATGCCAGCCCCGGGTCAATCCCGGCGGCTGGTTCTGCGCCCTCAAGGGTCCGGACGGCGAGCTCGAGGCCAGCCAGGCCAGCGGCGCCATCAAGAAGTTGGGCGGGACCCTGCGTAAGATCACGCCGCTCACCCTCCCGGGCGGGGAGCGGAGAGTCATCCTCTCTATCGAGCAGACCTCCCCCTGTCCGTCGGGCTACCCCCGCAGCTGGGGTCAGATGAAAAAGCGTCCGTTGAATTGACTCATTCGTTACGCGAAAGTTTGGCGAATTTTCCCGCTTTACGCCATTGAGTTTTACGCTTTACTGTGGTAAAATTGTGTATACAAGTGATATTACATTTAGAAAGGCGTGGAATCATGGCAGACAATCGCACACCCCCCCAGCTTCCTGAAGAAGTATTGGCTCGTTTGAAAGCGGAGAAAGAGGCGCGTGAGGCAGTTTTGCCGCGCTTCCAGGCCCTTGAAACGACCCATGAGGGCTATACAATGCCCTATCGGCTCTATGTCCCCGAGGGTATGGACCCTGGCAAGAAGTACCCCATCGTCCTATTTTTGCACGGCTTGGGCGAGTGTGGTACCGATAATGTCAGTCATGTTGTCAATAATGAGGGCGCGGTCATTTGGGTTTGTGATCACCTCAACGGCGGCGAGCCTCGCTTTGTCCTGGCCCCGCAGCTGCCCGATCCCAATGAGGCAGAGCCCGTCCCCGGCCAGCCCAACGTCCGCTGGACCCTGGCGGCGCAGAAGGCCATCCTGGCCCTGCTCGATGAGCTGCTGGCGCGGTACCCCATCGACGAGAAGCGCCAGTACGTCACTGGCCTGTCCCTGGGCGGCTACGGCGCCTGGATGCTGCAAACCCTGTCTCAAGGCCGCTTTGCAGCGGTGGTCAGCTGCTGCCCCGCCTGCCTGGCAGAGGGCGGCATCTACAAAAAGGGCATTGATGACTGCGCGATGGTCCTGGACGACACGCCCCTGTGGATGTTCCACGCGGCGGATGATGCCACAGTGCCTGTGGAAATCAGCCGCTTGATGAAGCAGGATTTGGAGATCAATACCCGCGTCTGCGGACGGGATTTCTTTTACACGGAGTACCCCGCGGAGCTGCACTACAACCACTTCTGCTGGGGTGCGGCCTACGCCAATGAAGAGATGCGTCAGTGGATGTTCCGGCAGAAAAAGGCATAACCGCAGCGCCCCCGGCCCTTTGGCCGGGGGCGCGCGTATATGGGACCTCAGTCCAATGGCGGGGCTGCAGTTTCGTACCCGCGTCCAAAGACAGGCAGGGAGTTTTGTGCTATACTATCCTCAAAAGAACTGCGAAAGGTGGACGTTATGATGCAAGTGCAAACAAAGTACGGAATGTTGCAGAGCGTGCAGTCCCAGGGCGGCTACGCACTCTTTAAAGGGGTACCCTATGCCGCGCCTCCTGTTGGGGAGCTGCGCTGGAGGCCCTCCATCGACCCACAGCCCTGGCAGGGCGTGCGGGTGTGCGACACCTGGGGCGCCGCCTGTCCGCAAGAACTCTCCCACGGAGATCCCAATAGCGCCTACGGCAAGGAGTTCTACTCTGGTCCGGACTATCCCCCGCTGATGGATGAGGACTGCCTTTACTTAAACATCTGGACCCCCGCCAAGACCGGGGAGGAGAAGCTGCCGGTGATGATGTGGATGCACGGCGGCGGCGTCCAGTCCGGCTACAGCCACGAGATCGAATTCGACGGCGACGCCTTTTGCCGCCGGGGCGTCATCCTCGTCACCATCAATTATCGCCTGAACATCCTGGGCTACTTTGCCCATCCGGAGCTGAGCGCCGAGAGCCCCCACGGCGCCAGCGGGAACTACGGCCTCCATGACCAGCTGCAAGCGCTGCGCTGGATTCACGACTGCATTGCGGCCTTTGGCGGCGACCCGGACAACGTGACCATCTTCGGCCAGAGCGGCGGCGGCCGCTCCACCCAGGCCCTGGCCTGCTCTCCGCTGGCAAAGGGCCTTGTCAAGCACGCCATTGTCCAGTCCGCCGGCGGCGTCACCACCGCCTTTGGCCGGATGCCGCGGGAGCAGATGGAGCAGCGCGGGTTGGAGTTTATGCGCTTTGCCGGCTGTGAGAACCTCGCTGCGCTCCGTGCGATCCCTGCGGCGGAGCTGGTGCAGAAATTGCACGACTTTGGCGCATCTGCCCAGAGCATGGAGCAGCGCATGGCCCGGGGCTTTAACATCAGCACCGACGGCTATGCCCTGCCCCTGTCCATGGAGGACACCCTCCTGGAGGGCAGACAGCTGGATCTGGACTACATGCTCGGCACCGTTACCCTGGACGACCGCATGAGTTCCATGATGGCCTCCCACCGCGGCTGGGCCACGCTCCAGGCCAGGGCTGGCCTCAAGGCGCCCTATCTGTATCGCTTCACCCGTCAGCTGCCGGAGGATGACCCCGCCGATGAGCGCCCGCTGAAGGGGGCGTTCCACTCCTCCGAGCTGTGGTACACCTTCGGCACCCTGGGCCGCTGCTGGCGTCCCATGACGCAGGCCGACTACGCCCTGAGCGAGGTTATGACCGACGCCTGGGCCAATTTTGCCAAGACCGGCGACCCCAACGGCGGTAAGGTCCCCGCCTGGACGCCCTACACCCCGGATAATAAGCTCCTGATGCGCTTTGATATCGAGGGCATGGGCATGACGGATTTTGACCCCGACGGCTGCGTGCAGGCGGCGGAAGACGCGCTGCTGCGGGGCTGAGACCAAAAAAGAGAGCAAAAAAGAGACGGCCCCCGGGCCGTCTCTGTTTTATGGTTCGATATAATTTCGGTCCGCGTCCCAGAGGCGGATATCGGCAGCGTCTTCGCCGAAGAGCTCAAAGGCAAAGCGCTGGGAAACTTCCGAGCGGCAGGCCCTGCCTTCGCCGTCCGTCCAGGTGATCAGCGCCAGATCCGGATGGTCGCACAGAAGCACCCGATAGGCCCGGCCATCCACATAGAAGGGGTCGCTCAGGGCAATGTCGGCGTTTTCGTAGCGCCGCCAGAACAGCAATCGGAAGGTGCCGTTGTCATAGGCCTCGAAGAGGGCAAAGCCCAGGTTCGGCCCCTGCTGGGATGAGGCCCCCTCGCCGCAGACAAAGCCCTCTAGGTAGAGCCCCGGCAGGCGGTCGGAGAGGAACGCCGCAAAGCAGCCCACGTCCTCGCCCAGCTGATGCCGCAGCGAGCGTTCGATCAGTCCCGCCCCTGCCTGGCCGTATTCCTTCCCGCTCTCTAAGCGGAGCATCCAGCGGAGGCTGGCGTCATCGCAGTCGCCCTGAGCGGCCGCACCCTCCCAGCCCTGGGCCAGGAGCGTATGGCCATTTTTGGTCTGAAAAGCCAGGTAGAAGACATCGTCCTCCAGGCGCAGGATATAGGCGTCGGTGATCTCCCGCAGCCGGTAGCTGCCCACCCAGTTGGCCGCTGTTGTGTAGCCCAGCAGCTCCTCCCGGGTCAGGGGATAGGGCTCCATGCTGCCCAGCCAGCGCCAGGGATACCCATCGTCCTGATCGCTGTAGAGATAGAGTTGGTAGTCCGCCGAGATGCACCAGGGCGGCTGCGGCTCGGCGCTGAGCGTGCCGGAGCTGTCGTAGATCACCTGCGTCACAGCGTAGTTCGCTCCGCCCAGGACCGTCATCTTCGCGGCGGCGTTGACCAGCAGGAGCCCTCCGCCGATGGCAGCCAGCCCCGCCGCCAGCGCCAGCACCCAAAGGGCCGGCTTGCGCCAGGCCAGAACGTTTTTGATCCGCTGCTTGGGATCGCTCTCGCCGAAGGCCAGGGGCATCCCCGGCAGCCCTGCGGTGGACAGCCGCAGCAGCGAGGCAGCGTAGTCCGCGCGGACAGCAGCACCCATGCGGCGCAGGACGGCCTCGTCGCAGCTGAGCTCCATAGATCGGAAGAGCGTCGTG
>CALWWH010000280.1 GCA_944385195.1 uncultured Oscillospiraceae bacterium
GACTATACAGGATGTGGTTGTTGCCTGCAATTTGGATCGTAGTTATGGCTATCAGTTGTTCAACGGAACTAGACGCCCCTCAAGAGAGTTTCTCCTTCGTCTGGCACAGCTGCTGAAACTGGGAGAGGAGGAGGCGCAGCGCCTGCTGAAGATCGCTGGCCGCCAGCCATTGTACGCCCGTAATCGCCGGGATGCGGCGGTACTCTACGCCTTGACCCACGGACTAACAGTGGAGAAAACGGATGAACTGCTGGAAAGTTTGGAGGAGGGGGCTCTCCCATGAGGGACAAGGAAAACTTCTTGTCGGGATTTGTCCCGTTGCCAGAAGAAATTACCTTGCCGCCGTCATTTTTGGAAACCTATGAGGTGGAATCCTGTCTATCCCACAAAGAGCGCGGGGGTGTCTGGCGTTTGGCCCGGCGCTCTGACGGTGCCGCCTTTGTACTGAAGGCCGTTCCAGCAGGAACAGAGGATCTGGCAGCGGCGTTTCAGATCCTTACCCGGCTATGGCCTCTGCTGCCCAACTCGGTGCCGGAGCCGGTCAGCCAGTTTCGGGCGGGGGAGATGGATTGCCTTTTGCGTTCCTATCTGCCGGGGGAGACGCTGGAGGCCTGCCGGGAGCAGGAAAAGGAGTGCTCGGAGGAGGCCTGTGTCCGGCTGGGGCAAAAACTCTGTGCCCTGCTGGAAATCCTCCACAGCCAGGAGCCCCCGGTGATCCATCGGGACATCAAGCCGGAGAACATCATTCTCCTGCCCGATGGGGAGGTTGGACTCATCGACTTCGGCATTGCCCGCCAGTTCAAAGAGGGCAAGGACACTGACACCCGCCACATGGGTACCCGCTCCACCGCCGCGCCGGAGCAGTACGGCTACGCCCAGACCGACCGGCGCACGGACCTGTACGCCCTGGGCATGACGCTCATCTGGGCCCTCACTGGAAAATACGACCCGGATGCGCTGCAAGAGGCAGAAATTTCTCCTCATCTGCGAAAGACACTGGAAAAGGCGGTGGCCTTCGCCCCGGAGGCCCGGTTTCAGGACGCCGCCGCCTTTTCCGCCGCCCTGACCGGGAGGCCGGACAGGCGAAAGAAGTGGACACTGCCAATCGCGGCGGCGCTGCTTCTGTTCCTAACAGCTGGAGTATGGCTCCTGCGCCCGGTGGACGCTCCGCCGGAGACGCCCCCCGTCGAGACAGGGGAGCCCTCTACGCCCCAGACAGTGGAATTTTTCTCCGCCGCCATGGAGGCCGCCGTCCGGCAGACTCTGGGAAAACCGGCGGGAGAAGTCACCTATGACGAACTGGCTTCCATTACCCGTCTGGCGGTGGTGGGCGAGAGCCCTTTCGGGGCGGAACAGGCCTTCGACTATCGAATCGGCTGTTATATCGACAACCAGTACCAGAGTGAATTGCCCTATGGGGACGTTGCCGACGAAGATCTCTCCATTCTGGCCCATATGCCCCATCTGGAGGAGCTGTATCTCTGCCGCCAGGAGATCCGGGACATCTCGGCTCTCGAGGGGCTGCCCCTGACCACATTGGCCCTGTGTGAAAACGAAATCACGGACTTCTCGCCGCTGGCCGCCCTGACGGAGCTGGAGACCCTGTACCTGGGCGGCAATCCGGGTACGGATTACAGCGCCTTGGCCTCCCTCACCCGGCTGGAGACTCTGGTGGTGGAGGGCAGCGCCGGCGCCGGCATCGGGGCCGTGGACAGTCTGGCCTTTTTGGACGCCCTGACGGTGCGGAAGCTGAGCCTGGGGCTGACGGTGCCCAGGGACGGGGACTGGAGCCCCCTCTCCCGGCAGACGGCCTTGGAGGAATTGCTGCTGTGGGACCCAGGGGAGGACGCAGTGACAGCAGTCGGAGCTCTGTCCCAGTTGAAGTCCCTCACCATCGGGGACTACTACGCCGCCGACCTCACCGCCCTCTCCGGCCTGACGGGGCTGGAGGTGCTCAACCTCCACAAGGGGGGCCTGGAGAGTCTGGCGGGCATCGAGACCCTCACCCGGCTCATCACCCTGTCGGTGGGCTACCACGGCGTCACCGATCTATCCCCCTTATCCGGGCTGAAGCGGCTCAACTATCTGCAATTGGAGGGACTGACTGTCACAGACTTTTCGCCGCTGGCAGACCTGCCCGCCCTAGGCTATGTGGTGGTGCCCCAGGATCAGGGGGCGGCGGTGGAGGCCGACTGCCCAGGTTATGCCTTTGAACTGCGGACGATATAAACCGCAGAGCGTGAGTGTGCAGCCCTGCACACCAAAAGGGACCGGAATCGTGATACGATTATTACGATTCCGGTCTCTTTTTGGCAGAGCGGACAACCTCAGTGTGCCGGCGGCGGCCTCCCGCCGCCCCTGCGGTTTACTCCATTTCATGAAAACAGGGGGAAGGACTTATGCGGCAGATGAGAAAATGGTTCAGCGGGTTTCTGTGCCTGGTTCTTTTGCTGGGGCTGCTGCCCACGGCGGCGCTGGCGACGGAGGCAGAGTGGGCAAATGAAGCGGTGGCAACGCTGAACAAGATTTATGGCGAAAGCGTATTTTCTGCCGACGACGGCACGATGACAGAAGGGGATGCCGCAAGCATCGCCTCAAGCGCTGGCTGGACAACTAGTAAAGTAAATACAGACAGTACCACGCTGCTTTCCCGCGGCAAGGCTTGCGAGGCGCTGGCGGATGTGTTCAAGCTGCCGGTAGATACGGCAAGTGGTGAAGCCGCCATCCAGTACCTGTACGGGCAGAATATCATAACCGGCAAAGCGAATAGCGATCTGGCGGAAACCGACCCGGTGACCAAGGCTGAGTTCGCCGTGCTGACCTACCGGGTGCTCAATTCCGTGGGTGGCGGCATGGGCTCTGCTGTAGCAGGCCTGAAGCCCGGCACGCCGGAATATATGGCCTGGATGTATCTTGCCGTGCGCAAATGTGTACCCTTTGTCGAGGGCGAAAGCGGAACTCCCATCAATGTCAATCAACCGATTGGAACTGCCACAGGCATTGAAACGTATAAGAGTTCAGCCTTAAAGCCTAATTATACTGACATCTATGACGTTTCCACGGAACCGAAAGATGGCGAAGCCATCTGGGACGCTTGGGAAGCTGCCCTTGGGGATACGAACATCGGCGGTATAGAGGATTTCGCAGCTACTGGTTATAATGGGGATGATGCCCTACTAAAAGCAGCCACCAAAATAGTTGGACAGTTCATGGAGAAGAAGAGTGATAAAAAGGATCTCATTTTCCATGATGTGACCCCGGACAGCTGGTTCTATGACGGCATTATGTACCTTGCCAACCAGAATATCGTCATCGGCTACGGTGACGGCCAGTTTGGCCCCGACGATATTACGCCTCGGTTCCAGTTTGCCGTGCTGCTGTCTATTATGGATGGAACGATCGAGAGTACAGATACAAGCCCTGATCGCATATATAAGGCAGTTCAGAATGTGGTTAATAAGGAATACATGACTGGCACAAAGCCAACTGATGAAGAATGGCAATTTAGCAATGATCCTGAGTGGGGTGCAGCGACTAAGACCACCCGTGAGGAGGCAGTTGTGGGCATCCTCGCGATGATTAAGCAAAAATATTCTATTGAGACAACAAGCGCTAATACCGCTATTCTGGATCGCTTCACCGACGGACATCAGGTTGCGGCGGCTTCCGAGCCCTATCTGGCCTATGCCGTCAGCATGGGCCTGCTCAGCGGCACCAGCGAAAAAACCCTGTCTCCCAAAGCCCCAGTTACCCGCGCCCAGACGGGCGTCCTGCTCTACCGCACGCTGATCGGCTTGGATGCCAGTAAGATGCACGACTATGAGCAGAATGTGCAGTACGCGCTGGAAGGAGGGAACTGAATATGAAGTTGAGACGGCTTTTCTCTTTTCTGCTGACCATGGCCCTGCTGGTCTCCCTTCTGGCGGTGCCCGCCTTTGCCGCGGACAAGACCCTGACCCTGCGGGAGGACTGGCGGCTGACGGGCGAGCTTGATCTGAATGTCCCCGAGGGTGATACCCTGACCATTACTGGCAACGGGTATTATATCTATGAGTTTACCGGCCAGCTGACAAACAGCGGCCTGGGCAAGGTGGTGTTTTCTGAGGACACCATCCTGTATCCCGCCGGCACCAGTACGGCCTGCACCACCGAAACCTCCAATCAGCTGATGCTGGAGCGCCAGCCCCACAAGGTAACGGTCAGCAGCGCGGAAAACGGTGCCGTTGCCACAGACGCGGCAGACGGAAAAGCGACCAAGGGTACCACCATCACCCTCACCATCACCCCCAACAGCGGCTATCAGCTGGGCACGCTGACCGTCACGGCTGTGGAAGACAACGATTCCCCTGTGGCCGTGTCGGGAGACGATAATAGGCGTACTTTCACCATGCCCGCCAGTGACGTGACTATCGCAGCTACCTTCACGGCGGAGGGGACGCCTGCGGTGCCCGCCGCCCCCACCTTCTCCCCTGCGGGCGGTACCTATACCTCCGCCCAGAACGTGACCATTACTGCTGTCGACGGGGCAACGATTTACTACACCACCGATGGTGATACCCCCACCACAAGCAGCACACAGTACACCGGGGCTATCTCCATCGCCAGCACCACTACCCTTAAAGCCATCGCGGTGAAGGACGGTGTCTCCAGCACCGTAACCTCTGCCACCTACACCATCAGCACCAGCAGCGGCAACAGCGGCGGCACCTCCGGTAATTCCAGCAACACCACGACCACCACGGAGCGCAACCCCGACGGCTCCACCACCACGACAACCACTAACAGGACCACCGGCACCGTGACGG
>CALWWH010000281.1 GCA_944385195.1 uncultured Oscillospiraceae bacterium
TCCGGATTACTATGCTACCCGCACTTGGGGCGAGGAGGAAATCCTGCCCTGGGATGTGATCGACGTGGGCGTGCGCAAGCAGTACCTGCTGCGCGAGCGCCACCGCGCTGCCGATGGCCTCACCACGCCCGACTGCCGTATCCAATGCGGTGGCTGCGGAGCGAACTGTCTGCTGGAAGGAGGCCGCTGCGATGCATAAGCTTCGTTATGAGAAAACCGGCAACGCCCGGTGGTTCTCCCATCTGGACCTGATGCACATGATCCAGCGCGCCTTCCTTCGCGCCGGCATTGCCATCAAGCACTCTGAGGGCTACCATCCCCATGCCTATGTCTCTGTAGCCCTGCCTTTGAGCGTAGGCCAGGAGAGTGTATGTGAGATTTTGGAGTTCACCGCTCTGGACGGCACTCCCCTCGAGTCTATCCCCGCCAGGCTCAATACCGTTCTCCCCGAGGGACTGCGGGTTTTGGAGTGCTATGACAGCGATCGCAAGCTCAAGTACCTGACCGATCTGCGGGTTCGCGTGATCCTGGAGTACGACAATGGCGCCCCGGAGCAGGGAAAGATCACCTCCGTTTTTGATCGCCCGGAGATCCTTGTGAACAAGAAGGGCAAGAAGGGTCCTGCTGAGGTGGATATCCGCCCAATGATCCACGCCATAAGCGTCGGAAGCCATCCCGACGGCCTGGTCATTGAGGCAACCATCGCCGCTCAGAACCCCAGCCTCAACCCCGAACTGTTGGCCGCTGCCATCGGCAAGTATGCTCCCGATGCCGCCCCGGATTTTGTTCGGGTGATGCGTCTGGAGACTCTGGAGGCAGACGGCAGCGTATTTAGATAAAGCACAAACCCGTCCTGCGCAAGAGGGAATGCGCAGGACGGGTTTTGATTTGACAGCGCCCCGGGGCGGCCGCAGGTGCAAACAAAGGCGGCAAAGCCGGCATAGCCGTCCTTGCCCTGGGCGGCAGCGAATTTATCCCGCCGCGACGGCTGTACTCCGTGCCATTTCCAGCTGCTCTGCCATGTAACGCAGGATACCCTGGCGGGTGACAATGCCGCAGAAGCAGTTGCGGTCATCGACGATGGGGACGAAGTTCTGCTGCAGCGCCAGATTGTAGACCTCTGCCTCTGAGGCCATAATGCGCAGGGGAGGGCAGAACTCCTGACGGATGATGTCTTTGATCTGATAACGCTCATGCTGTTTCATGTCCAAACTCCCCGTAGCCAGAATATGGCGCAGAAAGTCGCCCTCACTGACGCAGCCGCAGTAGGTACCAGACTCATCCACCACCGGAATGGCAGTGTAGCCATGGAAGCGCATCTTCTCCAATCCCTGACGGACGGAGTTGGTTGACATCAGCAGGGCGGTATTGGCTTTTGGAATCATGATCTTTGCGATGTTCATCGACCCACCTCGTTTCTGTTTCTCGGTAGCTATACTATAACACATAATTGTGAACGAATCTACCCCGGGGATGCAGGACTTGCATTTTCGCCCAAATGCGACTATAATATCTCTAGCAATATGACAAGGAGCCTGTTATGCGAATTTTCAAACGGATCATCATCACGCTGCTGGTGCTGGCCCTGGCAGCAGGATTGGGATATGGCGGCTGGCGCTTTTTTCTGCGGGATGGGCAGGCCACGCTGAAGCTGGCGGCGAAGTTTGAGGCCGAGGGCAATTTTAACTGGGCAGTTCGCTGCTATGAGTGGGCCTGGAGCCGCGAGCCGGAGAATATAGACATCCCCCTTGCCCTGGCGGACTGCTATGCTGCTGCCGGGAATGACACCTTGCGGGAAGCAACCCTCTGGGATGCCATTGAGGCTATGCCCAATCGGACTGAGTTCTGGTTTGCTCTCAGTCAGGCCTATGTGGACCAGGATAAGCTCCTCGACGCGGCACACTTGGATGAGAAGATTGACCACCCTGAGACAAAGGCTGCCTTTAATGCGGCACGGCCGGCAGCCCCGGAGATCCTGCCGGAGGGCGGCGAGTACGAGGAGGATTGCACTGTGTCCCTATCCTATAGCGGGGGGACTGCTTACTGGACCTTGACGGGAAACTATCCTTCACTGAAAACCGACGCCTATACTGCGCCGGTGCGGCTGGTGGGACAGGAGGTTACCGTAGTGGCCCTGCTGGTCAACGACAACGGATTGGTCAGCCCTGTGGCAACCTCAGAGTATGTCATCGGCTTTGTCAATGAGCCGGTAGTCATCCAAGATCCGACGCTGGATGCCCTCCTGCGGCAAACAATGAACTGGGTCGAGGGAGTGACGCTCACTACGGGGATGCTGTCCACAGTGGAGTCCCTGACGCTGCCGGCTGAGGTCACTGATGTGAGTCAGCTGTCCTTGCTGACAGGATTAAAGTCTCTGGATGCATCAGCAATCCAGGTCAGCGCCGACTGGACACTGCTCAGCGCGCTGAAGGATCTGGAGTCCCTGTCGCTGCCTCCGCTGACGGTGGATCTGCACGCCCTGGAGGTCATTGGCGGCCTGACGAAGCTGAAAAACCTAAACCTCTCCGGCTGTGGCATCACGACGCTGGCCCCGCTGGAAAACCTGACTTCGCTGGAAACTCTCGATATCACCGACTGCATCGTCGGCGATCTGGAGCCGCTTTCTAATTTCCTCTGGCTGCGCAGTCTGCGCTTGGGCGGCAATGCCGTCACAGATCTGGCACCCATCAGTGAGCTGACCGGCCTGGAGGAGCTGGATCTTCACGGCAACCCACTGCGCCAGCTGAGCGGCATCCGGGGCCTGACTAAGCTACGGACACTGGACATCTCTGACACCGGCACAGAGGAGCTGGGCGACCTCTCCGGGCTGACGCAGCTGGAAAGCCTAGATGCCTCAGACAACAGCATCACCTCCGTCACACCATTAGAGAACCTGACGAAGCTGACTACCCTCGATTTGAGCTGGAATCAGCTCCAGGAGGTTCAGACGCTCGCGTCGCTGAAGGACCTGGTAAGACTGGACCTGAGCAATAACCAGCTGACCAGCCTGCCGGACTTTGCGGATGACTGTGCACTGACCTTCGTCACCCTCAATCACAACCAGCTGACCAGTCTGGAGGGCCTGGCGAACCTAGAACGGCTGAATTATGTCTACGCTGACTACAACGAGATCACCGATCTGCTGCCCTTGACCAGCTGTCACGTTCTGGTGCAGGTGGATGCCTTTGAAAATCCCACCCATGTGGCCCAGGCGTTGATTGATATGGGCGTCATCGTGAACTACACTCCTGTTTTTGACGAGGAGACCGGCGAGGAAATCACAGTCGACGGCCAGGCGCCTGATGGGGAAGAGACGACAGAAGAATAGTATAAAAAGAGCCATCCGGAGGGTGGCTCTTTTTATACTTGTTATGCTCGGAGGGCCTATATAGGCCCAAAACCCAAGCTGGCCGATGAGGACTTGAGAAGATTAGACCTTGCATATTCACGGAAAATCTGGTAATATATAAGGTACCCTGTCATCTCAGGGGACCAATATTAGGAGGGCAATCATCATGCCAGGAACGTTTTACATCACCACCCCCATCTATTACCCGTCGGACAAGCTCCACATCGGCCACACCTACTGTACCGTGGCAACGGATGCCATGGCCCGGTATAAGCGAATGCGGGGCTATGATGTGATGTTCTTGACGGGCACCGATGAGCATGGCCAGAAGATCGAGGAAAAGGCCAGAGAAGCGGGCGTCACCCCGCAGCAGTTTGTCGACAATATCGTCACCGGCGAGCATGGCATCACCGACCTGTGGAAGCTGATGAATATCAGTAACGACCGATTCATCCGAACCACTGATGACTACCACGTCAGCGCGATTCAGCGCATCTTTAAGAAAATGTATGACAAAGGCGACATCTATAAGGGCAAGTACGTCGGCAAGTACTGCACTCCCTGCGAGAGCTTCTGGACTGAGAGCCAGCTGGTCGACGGAAAGTGTCCCGACTGTGGACGTGAAGTTCGTGACGCCGAAGAAGAGGCCTATTTCTTCAGGCTCTCCAAGTACGCTGACCGCATCCGCGACCTGCTGGAGAATACCGATTTTCTGGAGCCGCGCAGCCGCGTCCATGAGATGATCAACAACTTCATTAAGCCTGGTCTGGAGGATCTTTGCGTCTCCCGTACCAGCTTTAGCTGGGGCGTGCCCGTGGACTTCGATGAAAAGCACGTGGTCTACGTCTGGATTGACGCGCTGTTTAACTACATGACCGCTCTGGGCTATGAGAACGACAGATACCATGATCTGGACAAGTATTGGCCCGCCGATGTGCACTTTGTGGGCAAGGAGATTGTCCGTTTCCATTCCATCATCTGGCCTGCCATGCTGATGAGCATGGACTTGCCCCTGCCCAAGAAGGTCTACGGCCACGGCTGGCTGAACTTCAACGGCGAGAAGATGTCGAAGTCCCGCGGCAACGTTGTTGACCCCTACGTTCTGGCGGAGCGCTACGGCGTAGATGCTCTGCGTTTCTTCCTGCTGCGGACCTTCCCCTTCGGCTCTGACGGCAACTTCACCAATGAGCTACTGATCCAGACTATCAATACCGACCTGGCCAACACCTTGGGCAACCTGCTCAGCCGCACCGTGGCAATGGCTCAGAAGTATTTTGGCCAGCGCCTGCCCAGCGAACAGGCTCAGGCGGAGATTGACGCTGGTCTGATCGCCATGGTCCAGGCGCTGCCTGCCAACTATGAGGCGCAGATGGAAAAGTATGCTTTCCAGAACGCCCTGAGTGAGATCTTCAAGGTTCTGGACCGTGCCAACAAATATATCGACGAGAACGCTCCCTGGGTGCTTGCCAAAGATATGCAGGCCAACGGCGCACGGTTGGCGCGTGTTCTCTATAATCTGCTGGAGACCGTCCGAATCTGCGGCGGCCTGCTGGCTCCCTTCATGCCCCAGACTGCGGAGACTATCATGACCCGCCTGGGGGGCGCAGCCTGCGACTGGGACAGCCTTTGCACCTTTGGCGTGCTGCCTGCGGACGTTGCCACGTTGGCCGGCGAGCCGCTGTTCCCCCGCATCGACCTGACCAAGGAGCTGGAAGAGCTGGACCGTGCCGCCCAGGAGGCCAAGAAGGCCGCCCTGCCCGCCATTGAGCTGGAGCCCTACGCGGAGGAGACAGTCGACTTTGATACATTCTGCAAGTCGGACTTCCGCGCGGTCAAGGTTAAGGCCTGTGAACCGGTCAAGAAGAGCAACAAGCTTTTGAAGTTCACGCTGGACGATGGCTCTGGCACCGACCGCCAAATTCTCTCTGGGATCGCCATGTACTACAAGCCCGAGGAGCTGGTCGGCAAGACACTGGTT
>CALWWH010000282.1 GCA_944385195.1 uncultured Oscillospiraceae bacterium
GCTGGTAGGGACATTCCGCATAGACGCAGAATTGATATTTCCAGTGCGGGCGATAAAAGCGGCAGGTGCCGCAGTCCTCCGGCGTGACCGCCTCGCCGCTGTCGTAGTGGTCGAAACCGGGCTTGCCACGCATGAGCTGTTCAAAGGCCCGGTCGCTGCCGGAAGTGAAGTACATAGGCCGTCGCCTCCTTTCCGCTTTTGGGCAAAAAGAAAAGCCGCAGACTTTTTCAAAATCTGCGGCTTGGCCGAGGAAACAGAAAAGGGCACTGTCATGCTTGACAACACCCTGTTTCTGCCTGATTATGCAGTTGTTTTGACCTGCCCCGTTTTCCGCTGCCCTAAAAAACATTGATATTACTGGGTTTTTTCATGTTTTCTTATGGCAACGCTCTTTTCGGCAGCGGTTATTTTTTCAGCCCTTAGAAGTTCATCTTCGGGATGAAGGGCCGGTAGTGCAGGTCCTGGTGGCACTTTGCCAGCTCGCGGTCGAAGTCGACCTTCACCTCGCAGGTTTCGTCGAAGACCATGGTCGCCCCGGCCTCGGTGGTCCACTGGGGCCACCGGACGGGCAGGAACTGGTTGTTGGGGTCGCCGGTGCGGGCGAAGCTGACCCATGCAGAGCAAATCTGATCCTCCAGCCGCTCAGAGACGCCGGGCTTGTTGCAGATGGCGACTTTGTCGGTGTTGTGGAAGACGAAGGGGATCTCAGAGCAGTGCCATGCCGCGCGGCCGCCCAGGTAGGGGAACTCAAAGGCGAAGACGTAGTTGTAGGTCGGGGCGCAGCCGGACTGGGCACGCAGATCCATGTAGGCGATGGTGCTGGGGCGGTAGGCGTCGTCCACGTAGACCGCGTCGATGATGTTCTTGTTGGGCCAGGCCTTGGCGTAGAGTGCAATCAGGCGGTCCACCTCGGCGGGGTCTGCCTCGGGGAAGGACTTGTGGACGAAGGCAACGCGCTGTTCTTGGCTCATGCTGTGCTTATCGCTGGGCATGCCAAAGCCCATCTCGGCGATGTTGGAGCCCAAAAGCATGGGAATCGTCTTTCCGTGGTCGGTGAAGCCGTCCAGCAGCGCATGGCCGACGAACCAGTCGTTGACCACGGGGCCCCAGCCGAAGGTGTTGACGCCCTCTTTCTTAAGCTCGTCGACATAGCCCAGCAGAGTCTCCACAGGCATATTCGCCAGCGCTTCGATGTCCTCGGTGCCGGTCTTGCGGAAAAGGCCGCTGAGGATGTTTTGCGAGAAGGACTTATCCACCAGCCGGTCTGCGGCCGAGCGCAGGCCGGACTCCACGATGACCTTGTGGAACAGGCCGTCTGCCGCGGGAATCTGCATCAGGGTGGAGACCTTGCCGCCGCCGCCGGACTGGCCGAAGATGGTCACATTGTCTGGATCGCCGCCGAACGCGGCGATGTTGTCGTGAATCCATTGCAGCGCCGCCACCAGGTCGGCCATGCCGCAGTTGCCGGAGTTTTGGTATTTCTCGCCGTAGTCGCTCAGATCCAGGAAGCCCAGAATATTCAGGCGGTGGTTGATGCTGACCACAACCACGTCCCCGTATTCCGACAGATTTGCCCCGTCGTAGGCAATCATCTCGATGGCAGACCCGGAGGCGAAGCCGCCGCCGTGCATCCAGACCATGACGGGCTTTTTCGCCGCCGGATCAATCGACTGGGACCAGATGTTGAGGTTCAGGCAGTCCTCGCTCTTGGGCCAGAAGCGATGGGGTACGGTCAGGTCGCCGTTGGGGGAGTCCGGGGAGGCGGGGTAGGTGATATAGCCGTAGGCCATGGCCTCTTTGACGCCCTCCCAAGGCTCAACGGGGGTGGGCTGCTGCCAGCGTTTGCAGTTGGCGTACTGAACGCCGAGGAAGTGATAGGTCGTGCCCAGGCGGTAGCCGTGGAGCTTGCCGGCTTTGGTGTCGACGATGGGCGCCGTTGCAGTGCAGAAAAATTCCTTTGCCATAGAGGATACCTCCGATCGATTCTATTTTGTTATAGTATAAATTGATTTTGCCCGGGCGTCAATTGGCGTTTGGGGACATGCTGAGGGGTAAAAGTGGACAAAAAGCCGGGGGGCGCAGCGTTTGCTGCGCCCCCCGGCTGCGGTCAGCGCCGATGCCGCACGGACAAGCGGTCGCCCTTGAATTTGAATTTATGGGCCTCGAGTTTGTTGTAATACTGCACAGCCCAGAGGCCAAAGCCAATGCTCAGCGCGTAGGTCAGCAGCTCCTCCAGGCGGAAGCTGGTGAGAAGCCCGGCAGTGTACAGCCCGTAGGGAAGACGTACCACGGTGTAGCCCAGTATGGCCCAGAGCAGGACTTTGGCGTCGCTTTGCGTGGCGGCATACCAGGCCATCACGGCGACGCTCATGCACTGGATCAGATAGAAAATGCGGTTGATGCCGGAGAAGGCCTGATCCCAGCTGTTGGCATTGGCCAGCGTGGTCAGCATCTGCTCCAGGGCGTCGGCCTCTTCGGGGCCGGAGGCGTTGGCCAGGATGGAGGCCAGACCGTCACTGTTGCAAGTGGTGCAGAGCGTGTAAGTGGTTAGGTTGCTGATGCCGCCGACGATGAGCTCCAGGGCGGCAAAGCCAATGGCAAAGCCCAGCGCTGCATCGATGCTGTCAAAGCGCCGGCTCAGCTGGAGCTTGATGACGGCAAACTGCGCCATGGGACGAATGACAGCCACAAAAGCGGCTAAATACACCGCGTATAGGACGGCGTTTGCAACAATCGGCGAGCCCTCCGCCAGGACGAAGCTGTCGACCAGATTTTCCACCAGCATCAGAATGATGCAGGTGAAGGCGCCCAGCAACGCCTGGGAGAATCGAACCCTGCCGAAGAGATAGGCCCAAACCACGATGACTAGGATAAAACAGATGATCGCGTTGAGACCAATGAGATTTTTTGTCAATGCGGGAATGGTAAGCTCCAAGGGCTTCAGTCCTCTCCTGTATGTTGCTGTCATTATAGCAGGTCTTGGCCCTGAGCGCAATTGCTTCTGCGCGGATTTGTACAATTATCCTTGCGTCATCTCTGAATAGGAGATAAATAAAAAGTTAGAATATCGAGTTTGGATATATAAAATTTTGGAAGAAGAAATTATCCCTCTAAGGCCAATTTTTCATCTTTTTTCTGGTAAGAACTGGCCCAATGAGGTCAAAAAAGTTTTTTGCCCAAGTTTTCAATTTGGGATTGCATTTCTCGCAAAGTAGTGTATACTATCAGTGTGGAGCAAAATGGAGTAATAATCCACGTTTTGGAGCAGAATGGAGCGCCGGCGAAAGGAGATGATCAAATGACCGGGAAACAGGAGTGCAGCTTTGACCCCAAGGGTCGTTTGATCGTGCCTGCCAAGTTCCGCGATGAGCTGGGCGAACAGTTTTACATCACACCCGGCCTGGACGGCTGCCTGGCGGTCTACCCCGAGGCCAAGTGGCAGGGCATCATGGCAAAGATCGCCGCCGCCCCCCGGGCTGTGGCCAAGAAGGCGCGCTATATGCTGGCAAACACCGTCACCTGTGAGCCTGACAAGCAAGGGCGCATCATGATCCCGCAGGAGCTGCGGGACCAGGCCCACCTGGAGGGGCGCATTCTCTTTGTGGGACAGTTTGACTACGCCGAGCTTTGGAACGTCGAGACCTTCCAGGCCGGTGAGGCGGAGAACCTCACCCCCGACGAGATCGAGGCGCTGTATGAGGAGCTGCAGCTTTGATGGACAACTTTCACCATGTACCCGTTCTGCTGGATGAGTGTATCGAGGCCCTGAACATCAGACCCGACGGCATCTATGTCGACGGCACGCTGGGCGGGGCGGGACACTCCTCGGAGATTGTCAAGCGCCTCACTACGGGCACGCTGATTGGGATTGACCGGGACCCTAAGGCCCTGGAGGCGGCGGGGGAGCGGCTGAGGCCCTGGCAGGACCGCGTCAAGCTGGTGCACGGCAATTTCTCTGAGCTCGAGCAGATCCTCTCCCAGCTGGGGATACCGGCGGTGGATGGGATGCTCTTCGACCTGGGCGTATCCTCGCCCCAGCTGGACGATGCCGCACGAGGGTTCTCCTACATGGCAGACGCGCCGCTGGATATGCGAATGAATCCGGAGGATCGCCTGAGTGCCTGGGAAGTGGTCAACCAGTGGCCTCGCGCCGAGCTGCGCCGCATCCTGCAGGACTATGGGGAGGAGCGCTATGCCGGTCTCATTGCGGCAGCCATCGAGCGCAGACGCGAGGAAAAACCAATCCAGACCACATTGGAGCTGGTCGATCTGATCCGTGGGGCGATGCCGCCATCGGCGCTGCGGGAGAAGCAGCACCCGGCAAAACGCAGCTTTCAGGCCATCCGCATCGCCGTCAACGACGAGCTCGGGGCGGTAGAGCGCATGATGGCCACAGCCATCGACCACCTCAATCCCGGCGGACGGCTGGCGGTGATTACCTTCCACTCTTTGGAAGACCGCATCGTCAAATCCGCCATGGCGGAGGCAGCCAGGGGCTGCATCTGCCCGCCGAAGCTTCCCGTCTGCGTCTGCGGACGCACGCCAAAGGTGAAGCTGACACCCAAAAAACCCATCGTCGCCGGCCCTGACGAGCTGGCGCGCAATCCCCGCGCACGGAGCGCAAAACTGCGGGTAGCCGAGCGGCTGCCCTGATCGGAGGGAACAGCATGGCAAGGAAACGGACAGATGGCAGCGCGGCGTATGATCTCTATCGCAAACCCTGGAAGGATAGCAGTGCCCGTGAGCTGGAGCTGCCGGAACTGCCGGAACTTCCCCAGCAGCGCCCTGCCGACCGGGAGAAGGTCATTGTCAAGGCTCGCGCGAGTATCTCTCTGACAGCCATTTTTGGCTTTGCGGCGGTTTTGGCGCTGCTGGTCATGGTCATCTCCGGTTATGTCCGCCTGTACGAGCTTAACTCGGTGCACGCGGATCTGAGCGAGCAGCTTGAATCGCTGCAGACGGAGCAAAGCCGCCTGGAGGCCAGCTATGAGAGCAAGCTCGATATGGAGCAGATCGAGGCAGTCGCCGCCAGCGAGCTGGGGATGCACATTCCCCGGGATGACCAGATTGTCTATCTCGATATGTCCGGAGAGGACAGTGCGGTGGTCTATGACTCCGACAGCATGGACGTGAATTCCGTGTTCCAGGCGCTGAGAAACGGCTTTTCCTATTTGATTGAGTATATCCGGGCATACTTCTCCTGACCGGACCATAAAGTTTACTGACCGGGGCCGTTCGCGGCCCCTTTACCGGATCGGGAGGTTCCCATGAGCATATTCCGCAAACGCAAGCAAACAACAACTGCAAACCTCACCAGCGACCAGCAGGCGAATGTCACTGTGCTGCGTCGCTGCCTTGTATTGATGGGTCTTCTGGGCGTCGTAGCCTTTGTGGTTTTGGCGATGCAGCTGTATCAGGTCATGATTGTGGATCATGATATGTACGAGCGCATGGCCATCAACAATCAGACCCGCAGCACCCCGGTTTCCGCCTCCCGCGGGACGATCTATGACCGCAATATGAACGTCCTGGCCATCAGCGCCAGCGTCAACAACGTCTTCATCTCTCCCAACGAGATCGCGCAGAAGGAGCAGGATATCGATCTGATCGCCAACGGCCTGGCGCAGCTGCTGGACGTGGATGCAGACAATATCCGGGAGATGGCCCAAGATACCAGTATGTACTACAAGGTGGTCAAGCGCCAGATTGATGAGAGCTTGTCCGAGCAGGTACGGGACTTTATCAACACCTATGAGCTCTCCGGGGTCTATCTGGAGCCGGACACCAAGCGATATTACCCCTCTTCGACCCTGGCGGCCCAGGTTTTGGGCTTTGTCGGCAGTGAGAACAGGGGCCTGGAGGGCTTGGAGGCCAAGTACGACGCCAACCTACAGGGCAACGCGGGCAAAATCGTCACCACCCGCGGCAACTCCGGCAGCGAGATGCTCTACCGCTTCGAGACCTATTATGAGGCCTCCGACGGTGACAGCCTGGTCACGACCCTGGACTCCACGGTCCAGTATTTCCTGGAAAAGAATCTCGAGCAGGCGGTGGAGCAGTACGATGTGCAGAACGGTGCCTTTGGGCTGGTCATGGACGTCAACACCGGCGCCGTGCTGGCGATGGCAAATCTGAGCTCCTACGACCCCAACCACTATGGCGAGGTCTACGACGAGGAGGTCAAACAGGCCCTGGCCGAGGAGCGGGCCCAGCTGGAATCCCTCAGCGGCGAGGCCTACGACGCGGCCTATCAGGACTACCTGCAAAGCGTCAACAACGCCCTGTTCGCCCAGTGGCGCAACAGCTGCGTCTCCGACGCCTACGAACCCGGTTCGACCTTTAAGATCATCACCATGGCTGCTGCGCTGGAAGAGGGGGTCATCAGTCTCAACGACACCTTCCACTGCAATGGCAACATCAAGGTCTTTGGCCGAAACCAGCCCATCTCTTGCTGGAAGACCGCCGGCCATGGCACTCAGACTACAGCCGAGGCCCTGGGCAACTCCTGCAACCCGGCCCTGGCGACCATCGGTATCGCGCTGGGCGGCGAAAAATTCTACGACTACATCCAGGCCTTCGGCCTGACGTCTACCACGGGCATCGATCTGCCCGGTGAGTCCTCCGGCGTCATGCTCGACGAGAGCTACCTCACCGAGTACGACATCTACGGCTACTCCTCGCTGGCCGTTGCCGCCTTTGGGCAGACCTTTGAGATTACGCCCATCCAGCTGGTGCGCGCCATCTCGGCTGTGGTCAACGGCGGCTACCTGGTGGAGCCCTATGTGGTCGCAGAGATCCTGGACAGCAACGGCCAGGTGGTCTCTGCCCACGAGACCAAGGTGACCAACCAGGTCATCAGCGAGCAGACCTCCGATATCATGCGTGAGCTGATTCTCGGCGTCGTAGAGAACGGCACCGCGAAGAACGCGAAGATCGCAGGCTACTCCATCGGAGGCAAGACCGGTACCTCTGAAAAGGTCTCCGAGGTTGATGAGTTTGGCGTTATGACGGAGGATAAAATCGTCTCCTTCGTGGGCATCTGTCCCATGGATGATCCGCAGTACATCTGCCTTGTGGCCCTGGACACCCCCAGCCGCGAGACAGGGCTTTATATCTCTGGCGGCCAGATGGCGGCGCCCACCGTGCGCAATGTATTTGCCGATATTCTGCCCTATTTGGGCGTAGAGCCGGATTATTCCGGCGAGGATGCAAACGCTATGGATGTCCAGGTCCCCTATGTGACCGATCAGAGCCTCATGGAGGCCGAGACGCTCCTGGCGCAGGCAAACCTCAGCTATACCGTGGTGGGCTACGGCGACACCGTCACCGGTCAGATTCCCACGGCAGGTGCGACGATCCCCGGCGGCAGCGCCGTGGTGCTCTACTGCGACGCGGAGGTGCCGTATGATTATGTCACGGTACCGTCGCTGACGGGTCTGAGCTCCGTAGAGGTCAACAATCTGCTGACCAACCTGGGTCTCTATCTCAAGATCATCGGCAACACCGACACCAGCTACAGTGTCATCTCCACGCACCAGAGCGTGGAAGCGGGCACCTCGGTGGAGCGGGGCACGGTGATTGAGGTCGAGTTTACGGATACTTCTCTGATGGAATAAAAGAAGGGATTTGTATGCAGCTTTCGGCATTGCTGGCCGGGCTCGAGGCCAGAGAGATTCACGCCGACCTCCATATGGACATCACCGGGATTTGCTGTGATACGCGGCGGTTGGAGCCGGGGATGCTCTTTGTTGCCAGCACCGGTTACGGTGCAGACCGCCACGCCTATCTGCCCGTGGCCTTTGAAAAAGGCGCCGCAGCGGCGGTCTGCGAGCGGGCCCCGGCGGATGATCTACCCTATGTGCTGGTGCCGGACACCCGCCGCGCTGAGGCGATGATTGCTGCCAACTGGTACGCTCATCCGGCGGAGAAAATGACCCTCATCGGCATTACCGGCACCAACGGCAAGACCACCGTGAGCTATCTCATCCGCACCCTGCTGGAGAAGACCCTGGGTGCAAAGGTGGGCCTGATCGGTACGATTCAAAATCTCATTGGGGACGAAGTCCTCGAGGCCTCCAACACCACCCCCGGTGCGATGGATTTGCAGGCGCTCCTGGCCCGTATGGCAGCGGCCGGGTGCACGCATGTGGTCATGGAGGTGTCCAGCCATGCCCTAGCCCTGGATCGCGTGGCCGGCCTGCATTTCCACACGGCGGCGTTTACCAACCTGACCCAGGACCATTTGGACTTTCATGGGACCATGGAGGCCTATGGAGCGGCGAAGGCGCTGCTCTTTGCCCGCTGTGATCACGCGGTCCTCAACGCCGATGACCCGGCCTGGACCGTCATGGTGGCGGCCTATCCCGGCCAGGCTATGACCTACGGGGTTGGCGAGGGCTGTACGCTCAGGGCTGAAGGCATCGAACTGGCGGCGGATCATGTAGCCTTCCGCGTAGGCGAGGTTCCCGTCTGGCTGGGCATCCCCGGCGGCTTCACGGTCAGCAATGCCCTGGCAGCGCTGGGCGCGGTGATGACGCTGGGTGTCAGCGCAGAGGATGCGGCGGCCGCGCTCAGGGACGCCCACGGCGTCAAGGGCAGTGTGGAGGTTGTCCCAACGCCCGGCGAGCCCTATACCATTCTCATTGATTATGCCCACACCCCGGACGGATTGGAAAACGTTCTGCGTTCGGTGAAGGGCTTTGCCCGCGGACGCACTGTGGCCGTCTTCGGCTGCGGCGGGGACCGGGACCCCATCAAACGCCCCATTATGGGCCGCATTGCGGGGCAGCTGGCAGATTTTGTGGTGGTCACCTCGGACAATCCCCGGACAGAGGACCCCCAAGCAATTATCAGAGACATCCTCGCGGGCATGCAGCAGACAACCACGCCCTATGTGGTCGTCGAGAACCGCCGCGAGGCCATCCGCTGGGCTATGGATCATGCCCAGCCGGACGATGTCATCGTCCTGGCGGGCAAGGGTCACGAGACCTATCAAATCATCGGCAAGGAAAAAACGCATCTGGACGAGCGCGAAGAGGTTGCGGCACATCTGGCTGCCCGCGCCACAAAGGAGTAAGAACTATGGAACCTGTCACCCTAGGCGTCATCGCCGACTGGTGCGGCGCTGCCATTGCAGATGCCGACCGGGCCATCCCCGTGCGCAATATCAGCACCGATACCCGCACCGTACAGCCGGGGGAACTCTTCATTCCGCTGGTGGGAGAGACCTTTGACGGCCATTCCTTCCTGCAAAGCGCCGCCGACCGCGGTGCGGTGGCGGTGCTGTCTGCTCGCCGGGACTTCGTCTGGACAAAGCCCATCCCGGTGCTCTATGTGGATGACACGCTGGCGGCCTATCTGGCCATCGCCGCAGGCTACCGCCAGACCCTGCACGCCAAGGTCATCGCCGTCACCGGCAGCGTGGGAAAGACCACGACCAAGGAAATGATTTCCGCCATTATGGCGCAGAAATACCGCACCGTCCACACCGAGGGCAACCACAACAACCTGATCGGGCTGCCCAAGACCGTGCTGACCGCCTCCAAAGACTGCCAGGCGCTGGTCGTGGAGATGGGGATGAACCACTTCGGCGAGATCAGCCGCATGACTGCCGTGGCCAGGCCAGACGTGGCCGTCATCAGCAACATCGGCGTCATGCACATAGAGTTCCTGGGCTCCCGAGCCGGCATCCTCAAGGCGAAAATGGAGATCCTGGAGGGACTGGCAGAGGACGGCGTTGCGGTACTCAACGGCGATGAGCCGCTGCTGTGGAACTGCCGGAACCTCATCCGGCAAAATGTCGTCTATTTTGGAATAGAGAATGAACAGTGCGAAGTACTGGGCAAACACATCGAAACCTTCAACGGCGGCACCCGTTTTGTCTGCTGCGTAGACGGCGAGGAGTTTCCGGTGGAACTGCCGGTGGAAGGGGTGCACAACGTCAGCAATGCGCTGGCCGCCATCGCTGCCACCCGCAGCGCCAAGATCCCCGTGCAGAGCGTGCAGCAGGCGCTGCGCCGCTTCGAGAATGTGGGCATGCGCCAGAAAATCTATGAGAAAAACGGCTTTTTTATCATTGAGGACTGCTATAACGCCGGACCTGAGTCTATGGAGGCGGCGCTGAGGCTTCTGGGTGAGCGCGAGTGCCAGGGCCGCCGCGTTGCCGTTCTGGGCAGTATGCTCGAGCTGGGCAACCGCGCCAGTGCGGAGCATTTCCGCATCGGACGCATCCTGGCCAAGCGGGTGGATTTGCTGCTGACCTATGGCCAGAGCGCCAAGGAATACGTCACCGGCGCACTGACCGGAGGGATGCCCCAGCGGGACACACTGTCCTTTGACACCCCGGAGGCCACTGCCAACGCGCTGAAAATGCGCGCAAAGCCCGGCGATACCATCCTCTTTAAGGGCAGCCGGGGCATGCGCATGGAGGATATTCTGGCGCTGTTCCTGAAGGAATAACAGAGGAGAACGCTTATGCTTCGCATTTTAATCACACTGTTGGTGAGTTTTGTCCTCGGCGTTGTGGCCGGCAGGATTTTGCTGCCTGTGCTGCGGGCCCTGAAGGCGGGCCAGTCCATCCGTGAGATCGGGCCCAGCTGGCACAGATCCAAAAACGGCACCCCCACCATGGGCGGGATCCTGTTCATCGTGACGGCGCTGGCCTGTGTCGTGGCAGCCATTCCGGCCATGCGGGAAGGGGATTTGAGCTATCTGTACGTCTATGGCTTTGCCCTGATTTTCGGGATCATTGGCTTTTTGGATGACTTCATCAGCGTCAAATATAAGCGCAACCTGGGCCTGACGGCCTTGCAGAAGGCCGCGCTGCAGCTGGCGGTGGCAGCCTGCTATCTGCTCCTGCTGCGCTATACCAATCACCTGAGCTCGGAGCTCTATATCCCCTTTGTGGGTGTGAGTATTGAGATCCCCTGGGTTGTATACCTGATCTTTGCCATGTTCGTCATCGTTGGCTGCGTCAACGCGGTCAACCTGACCGATGGCGTAGACGGCCTCGCCGTCGGCGTGACTATCCCGGTATTGGTCTTCTTCCTGGCCGTCTCGCTGGCGGCAGGGCTGACGGGCCTGAGCCTGTTGTGCGCGGCGCTGATCGGTGGCCTGCTGGCGTTTTTGGTCTACAACTTTCACCCGGCGAAGATGTTCATGGGCGATACCGGGTCGCTGTTCCTGGGCGGGGTGGTCTGCGGACTGGCCTTTGCCCTGGATATGCCCCTGGTGCTGATCCTGGTGGGCCTTGTCTATCTCATTGAGACCGTCTCGGTGATCCTGCAGGTGAGCTATTTTAAGCTCACCCATGGCAAGCGCATCTTTAAGATGACCCCCATTCACCACCATTTTGAGATGTGCGGCTGGAGCGAGGTCAAGATTTTCTGTGTAGCTGTCGGCCTGACCGCCGCTGCCTGCCTCATCGCCTGGCTGGGCGTCATGGGCCGCTACTGAGTTCAAATTTCTCCCGGAGGGATAGGGTATGAGCGTATTCTCAAAAGCAAAAAAACGATCTGCCATGTCCCGGCTGCCGGATGAGCCCCAGTCCGGAGGCCCGCAGGTTATCATCAGCGAGCGCGGCCTCATCGATCTGCCTTTCCTGATTCTGACGTTGCTGCTGCTGCTCATCGGCATGGTGATGATGTTCTCTGCCAGCTACGCCCGGGCGTATATGGAAGAGGGTACCTCCTCGTATTATTTTGTCCGCCATGCAGGCTTTGTACTGGGTGGCATCGCAATCATGGTGGTCGTGAGCATGGTCAACCACGAAATTCTGCGTCTGTTCTCCTTCTGGATTATGGCCCTGGCGGTGGTGCTGCTGATCATGGTGGCCATTCCCGGTATCGGCATCAAAGAGGGCGGCGCCCGCCGCTGGCTCTATCTTGGCGTCGGTTTCCAGCCCTCGGAGATTGCAAAGGCGGCGGTTGTGATCTATTTTGCCGCGCTGATCGTCAAATTTAAAGGTAAAATGGCGACGTTCCGATACGGGATTCTGCCCTTTGCCTGTATTTTGGGTGTGGTCTCGATTCTGCTCCTGCTGGAGCCGCATCTGAGCGGCACCGTCATCATCCTCTGTACCGGCGCGGCCATGCTCTGGCTGGGCGGTGTGCAAAAGCGTTGGTTTGCGCTCTTGGTGGGCCTGGTGGGCCTGGTGGTGTATCTGGTCATTAAGTACCCTGATTTGCTGGCAGAGTACGCCGGCGCACGCATCACCGCCTGGCTCGACCCCTTCAGCGACCCCGGCGATACCGGCTATCAGATCACTCAATCGCTCTACGCGATTGGCTCCGGTGGTCTGCCCGGTCTGGGCCTGGGCAAGAGCCGCCAGAAGTATCTGTACCTGCCGGAGGAACACAACGACTATATCTTCTCCATCATCTGCGAGGAATTGGGTTTCATCGGCGCGATGGTCATCCTGCTTCTGTTTGCCCTGCTGATCATCCGCGGCTATTGGATCGCCATGCGGGCTACGGACCGCTTTGGCGCGCTGCTGGCGGCGGGATTTACCACGCTTTTGGCGCTGCAGGTGTTCTTTAACATCGGCGTCGTGACCAATTTCCTCCCTGCCACAGGCATCTCGCTGCCGTTTTTCTCCTATGGCGGCACGGCGCTGCTGATCCAGATGGCGGAGATGGGGGTTATCCTGAGTGTCTCCCGTCAAAATAAGGCCAAACTGAAATGAGGGCGAGAAGTTGAACGTGATCTTTACCTGCGGCGGTACCGGGGGGCACATCAACCCCGCCATCGCCGTGGCAGACCTCCTGCGTCAGCGCCGGCCTGAGACGAAGATTCTCTTCGTGGGCGCGGAGGACGGGATGGAGCATAAACTGGTGCCCCAGGCGGGTTATCAGCTGCAAACCCTGCGGATCTCGAACTTTCAGCGGAAGCTGACGCCGGCAGGGATTTGGCACAACCTGGTCACCGCCGAGCACATTGCCGGCGCGCTGGGCAAGGCCTCGAAGCTCATCGACAGCTTCCGGCCCGACGTCATCATCGGCACCGGCGGCTACGCCAGCTTTCCGGCGCTGCGCATGGGGATTCACAAACACATCCCCACGGCGGTGCACGAGTCCAACG